>NZ_VLJQ01000132.1:85860-96657 GCF_007829375.1 Nocardioides sp. J9
CCGGACCCGGGCGAACCCGGGGTCGTGGTTGTGCGGGTCGTCCCACGCCTCGATGCCCTCGGCGAGGCAGGCGGCGACGGTGTCGTCGCGGGCCAGCCCGAGCAGCACGGTCTCGGCCTGGTCGTCGCGGGTGTGGCCGAGCAGGACGACGGCGGCGCCGAAGTGCTCACGGACCTGCTCCAGCACCTCGTAGCGGGCGCGGCGGGCCGCGGCCTCGACCCCGAGCCCGCCGGGGTCGACCTGCACCCGCGCGGTGGCGGTCTCGTCGGCGCCGAGCCCGGCCATCTGGGCGACGACGCGGGCGGCGTGCTCCGCCGACCCGTCCTGCAGGCCGTGGTCGACGGTCACCCCGACCACCCGGTGGCCGGGACGGCGGGCCTCGAAGACGGTCGCGCTCAGCAGCGCGAGGGAGTCCGCACCACCGGAGCAGGCGACGAGCACGGTGCTGCCCTGCTCGAGCGGACCGAGGACGCGTCGTACGCCCCGGCGCACGGCGGCGACGGCGGGGTGCAGGCCCATCGGCGCCTCCTCAGCCGAGGACGCGGCGGATCCAGCCCTCCGGGTCCGCGAGCTCGGACTTGCCGGGAAGGTTCTCCGGACCGGCCCAGACGGCGTTGAACTCCTCCATGCCGACCTTGTCGACGACGGCGCGCACGAAGCGGGCGCCGTCGCGGTACTGGGCCATCTTGGCCTCGAGGCCGAGCAGGCGGCGCAGCAGCCGGTCGAGGGTGCCGACGCCCTGGCGGCGCTTGGTGAACTTGCGGCGGATGTCGGCGACGCTGGGGATGACCGTGGGGCCGACGTCGTCCATGACCACGTCCGCGTGGCCCTCGAGCAGCGACATCATCCCGGTGACCCGGTCGAGCACCTCGCGCTGCTCGGGGGTGCTGAACATGTCGACGATGCTGCCGCCGGAGCGGGCCGACCTGACCGCCTCCAGCAGCCGCTCGCCGCCGCCGTCGAGCAGGCCGGCGGGGTCGACGGTCTCGCTGATCGCCTCGATCTCGGAGAAGAGGTGCTCGCGCATCCACGGCACGGCCGTGAACTGCACACGGTGGGTCTCCTCGTGCAGGCAGACCCAGAGCCGGAAGTCGTGCGGGTCGACGTCGAGCTCGCGCTCGACGTGGACGATGTTCGGCGCGACGAGCAGCAGCCGCCCGTGCGGGGCGTGGAACGGGTCGAACTGGCCGAGCACCTTGCCGGCGAGGAAGCCGAGCAGGCCGCCGACCTCGGCGCCGGTGACCTTTGAGCCGATCTTCACCCCGAGCCCGGAGGCGCGCTTGCTGGCGGCCAGCTTGGCGACCATCGGCTGCGTGGCGACCTGGAAGCCCTCGGCGTTGGCCTGCACCCAGCCCGGGCGGTCGACCACGAGGATCGGCGCGGTGCCGTCGGGGGCGTCGAGGCCGGTGAAGTCGCGGACCAGGCCGGTGGAGCGGTTGGCCCCGGCGCGCAGCTCGGCGACCGCGTCGTCGGCCTCGGCGCGGGTGACCACGGGGCCCTCCCCCGCGATGCGGCTSCCCAGCGCCACCGCCAGGCCCCAGTCGATCATCGGCGGCAGGTCCGCGCTCGGGTCGGGCGTGTGGTCGGGCATGGGGAGAGCGTAGACGGGGGCCGGGCGCGGCCCCCCGCGATTGGACCGGTCCGGAGGGTGGGCGCGGCAGGCCCAGGGGGCCCCAGGCGGCGTCCGGGCGGCGTCCCGGGCGTCAGCCGCCGCAGGCGCAGGCGCCGAGGCCGGCCGCGGCGTCGTCCATCGCCACCCGGGCCAGGCCGCTGCGGTCGGGGCGCACCTTGTCGGCCATCAGCGCGAACGCCATCAGGTTGCCGTCGCGGTCGACGGCGATGCCGGCCAGCGAGCTGACCCCGGTCAGCGTGCCGGTCTTGGCGCGCACCCGGCCGCGACCCTCGGCCGGTCCGTGGTCCATCCGGTCGGTGAGCGAGCCGGTGTAGCCCGCGACCGGCAGGCCGGACAGCACCGGGCGCAGCTGCGGGTGGTCGGGCGAGGCGGCCCAGCGCAGCACCTCGACGAGCACCTCGGGCGCGAGCCGGTTGTCGCGGGAGAGCCCGCTGCCGTCGTACAGGACGGAGGCGCCGAGGTCGATGCCGTTGGCGCCCAGCACCCGCTCGACCCCGCGCTGGCCCGCGGCGAAAGAGCCCTCGCCCTGGTCGGCGATGCCGATGTGGCGCAGCAGGACCTCGGCGGCGTTGTTGTCGCTGACCTCGAGGACCCGCTGAACGACCTGCGCGACGGTGGGGCTGCTGACCGACGCGACCGGGGTCGTCGTCGGGCCCGCGACGGTGCGGGTCGTGCGGCCGGCCACCTTGATCCCGGCGCGGACCAGCTCGCGGCGGAACTCCGCGGCGGCGCTCGGCGCCGGGTCGGGGACCTTGGTGGTCAGGTCGGGCGTGCGGGCCTGGTCGACCCACAGGGCACTGATCGGCGCGACCTCGGAGGGGAAGTAGTCGGGCCGCCAGCGTGGGTGCAGGGCGGGACCGGTGAACAGGGAGTCGTCGTACCCGAGCCGCACGGTGCGCACGCCGTCGGCGCGCAGGGCGGCGGCGGTGCTGCGGGCCAGGGTGCGGATGTCGGCGCGCTCGGGGTCGAAGGTGGGGCTCGCCGCGTCGCCAGCGCGGGACGGGGTGCGGGTGAGGTAGGGGTCGCCGCCGCCGACGAGCACCAGCCGCGGCGTGCGGCCCGAGGAGTCGAGGACGGTGGTGGTCTCGAAGGTGCGGTCCGGGCCGAGCACGAACAGCGCGGCCGCCGAGGTGACGACCTTGGTCGTGGAGGCGGGGATCGCCACCGGGCTGCCCTCGCGGGCGCGGTAGGCGAGCCCGGTGCCGTCCACGGGGCCGACGGCGGCGATCACGTGCTTGCCGAGGTCCCGGGCGTTCAGCCGGCGCAGCGCGCGGCGCAGGGCCGCCTCGTCGAGGGCACCGGCAGCGCGGGCGGGCTGGGCCAGCACCTTCGGCCGTACGACGGCCGGCACGTCGACCCCGGGAGGCGGCGCGACCGCGGCCGGGTCGGCGGGCTGCTCCGGCGCGCCGCGCAGCTCGTCCCACCAGTCCTCGGCGGCACCGGTCTGCCAGGCGACCCCGCCACCGGCGAGCAGCGCCACGCCGAGGACCCCTGCGACGGCCTTCCGGGCGCGCCCGGGACGCGCCTCGCCGTCGTTCCCGGACCTGCGCCTGCCCACGTGTCTCCTCCTGCGTGCGCGCCCGGGCCGTCCCACGATCGGCTCCCGACTGCGCGTTCCGGGACATTGTGCGGGACAATGCTGCGGACAGCGGCGCGGGGCAGGTCCGGGAACGGTTCACCGGCGCCCCGGCCGGCCCGCGCCGCGGGCGACGAATGAGTGTGTGGAGGAAGCCTGTGCTGGAGTTCGACGTCCTCGTGGAGATCCCCAAGGGGAGCCGCAACAAGTACGAGGTCGACCACGAGACCGGCCGGATGCGGCTCGACCGCTTCCTGTTCACCTCGACCATGTACCCCGCCGACTACGGCTACATCGAGGACACGCTCGGCCAGGACGGCGACCCGCTGGACGCCCTCGTCCTGCTGCAGGAGCCGACCTTCCCCGGCTGCCTCATCAAGTGCCGCGCCATCGGCATGTTCCGGATGACCGACGAGGCCGGCGGCGACGACAAGGTCCTGTGCGTCCCGGCCGGCGACCCGCGCATGGAGCACCTGCGCGACATCAACCACGTGCCGAACTTCGACCGGCTCGAGATCCAGCACTTCTTCGAGGTCTACAAGGACCTCGAGCCCGGCAAGTCCGTCGAGGGCGCCGACTGGGTCGGCCGCGCCGACGCCGAGGCCGAGATCGTCGCCTCCTTCGAGCGGTTCAAGGCCGAGGGCCACTGATCCTCCCCGGGCCCTGCCCGGACCACGAGCTCTGGGAGCCCGGCTGCGCACGCGGCCGGGCTCTCGTCGTACCCGGGGGTGGGAATCACCTCTTCAGCGGCGATTCCGTCGCTTCCTGACCGTTGCAACGGTCAGGAAGTGCGAGGAACGGTCAGGAAGTGCGGACGTCACGTCCGCGACGAGGACGGCTCCGCCGTGGTCGGGTACGACGCTCAGCGCGGCGCCAGGACGTCGGCGAGCTCGGCCGCGAGGTCGGCCGGGTCGGCGTCGTCCTCGGGCGGCATGGTGACGTAGCTGGCGGCGAGCCGGGCGGTGGTGCGGGCGAAGGCGCGGGCGTCGTCGACGTCCGGCCAGGCCGCGCGGGCCATCTCCTCGAGCCGGCCGGTGACCAGGACGAGCAGGGGCGCAGCGTCGGCGGTGACGATGCGGACCAGGTCGGGGTGGGCGTCACCCTCGCGGACCCGGCCGATGAGGGGGTCGTCGGCGGCGGACTGGAGGTAGACGAGCAGCCCGTGCTCCAGCCCGGCGCGCGGGTCGCCGGGGTGCTCGGCGACGGCCTCGGCGATCACGTCGCACAGCGCGTCGGCGAGCGCGAGGGTGTAGGCCCGGGCGAGGCCGTAGCGGGAGCCGAAGGTGTTGTAGAGGGTCTGGCGGCTGACCCCGGCGTCACGCGCGACGGCCTCGAGGGTGACGTCGCCCCACGGCTGCTCGATCAGCAGGTTGCGCAGGGCCGCGAAGACGGCGGCGCTGCGCTCCTGCGCCGAGCGGCGGCGGGCCCGCTGGGGCCGGGAGGGGCGCGGTGGCAGGGGGACACGCATCAGCGCTTGACCCCGCGGAAGTAGCCGATCGCGCCGCTCACCTCGAGCACGACGTCGGCGACGCCCTGGCCGGCGAGCCAGCCCTCGAGGTCCGCGCTGGTGCAGCCGGGGCCGAGCAGGCCCGCGGCCCGGCCGCCGATGCGCAGCGGGGCGTAGCGGCGGCGGTCGTTGAGCAGCGCGCTGCCGGTGAGCACGCCGCCGGGTCGCAGCACCCGCGCGAGCTCGATGACCGCACGGGCCGGGTCGGGGAAGCAGTGCAGCCCGGTGAAGGTCACGACGAGGTCGAACGAGCCGTCCGCGAACGGCAGGTCACCGACGTCGGCGAGCTGCGGGTGGACCTGGTCGTCGACACCGCGCTGGCGGGCGGCGTCCATGGTGCGGTCGAGCATCGCCTGCGAGATGTCGGCGGCGACGTACTCGACACCCTGTCCGGGCCGCAGGCCGCGCAGCGCGACACCGCCGCCGCAGGGGATGTCGAGGACCTTCGCGCCGGGTGGCTGGCGGCCGATCTCGGCGGCCGCGCGGTAGAGCAGGCCCAGGTCGCTCTGGATGCCGGCCCGCCAGATCGCGCCGCCGGCGCGGGGGTGCTCCACCGTCCAGTCGTAGAACGACGCCCACAGCGGGTCGTCGGACCAGCCGCCGAGGCCGGGGACCCTGGCGACGGCGGCTCGCAGCAACCGGTGGGGCACGTCAGGCGTCCTTCCCGATCAGGTCGGGGGCGCGCAGCAGCTCCTCGGGGACCGCGAAGGCGTCGACGAGGTCGCCGGCGACCGGGCGGATGCGGCGGCACAGCTCACCGATCTCGCTGGTGATCGCCTTCGACCGCTGGCTGGTCAGGCGGCCGTGCTCCATGAACCAGCCGCGGTCGGCCTCGATGGTGGTGAGCGCGTAGAGGTCGCACAGTGCGTTGAGGACGCCGTGCAGCGGCCCCTCGGTGGCCGCGACCTTGTCGACGAACGCCTCCAGCACGATCCGGTCGACATGGGCGCGGGCGGCCGCGATGACGTGGTCCTGCACCTGCGAGAACACCTCGCCCGGGTTGGCGCCACCGTCGACGCCGCTCTTGAGCCGGCGGGCCACGCCGCCGATGAGGTGCTCCTCGCGGAAGCGGAACATGGCGAGGTGGTACGCCGGGTCGAGCAGCCCGGCGTCGGTGTCCCAGCTGTCCTCCTTGCCGCCGGGCAGCAGGTCGCGGATCTGCTCGAGCAGCTGGAAGGCGCGGGTCCGCTCCAGGACGGTCTCGACGGCGAGGCCGGCGACGAAGCGGACCATGCCGAGCTGGTCGAGGTCCTCGAACTCGCTGGCGTAGTCGGTCAGCAGGCCCTTGGCGACGAGCTGGAGCAGGACGTGGTTGTCGCCCTCGAAGGTCGTGAACACGTCGGTGTCCGCCTTGAGTGCCGCGAACCGGTTGACGGACAGGTAGCCCGCGCCACCACAGGCCTCGCGGCACTCCTGGATGGTGCGGGTGGCGTGCCAGGTCGCGATCGCCTTGGTGCCGGCCGCCCGCGACTCCAGCCGCTGCCGTGACTCGTCGTCGGTGACGATGCCGGAGAAGACGTCGTGCAGCTCGCCGGTCAGCACCTCCTGGGCGAAGTGCAGCGCGTAGGAGCGCGCGAGCAGCGGCAGCAGGCGGCGCTGGTGCAGGCCGTAGTCGAGGAGCAGGTCCTCGCTGTCCTCGCTCGTCGCCTCGAACTGCCGGCGACGCAGCGCGTAGCGCACGGCGATGGTCAGCGCGACCTTCGCGGCGCTCAGCCCGGCGGCGCCGACCGAGACCCGGCCCTGGACGAGGGTGCCGAGCATGGTGAAGAAGCGGCGCCCGGCGCTCTCGATCTCGCTGGTGTAGGTGCCGTCCTCGGTGACGTCGGCGAACCGGTTGAGCAGCGCCTCGCGCGGCACCCGCACGCCGTCGAACCAGATCCGGCCGTTGTCGACGCCGTTGAGGCCCATCTTGTGGCCGTCGTCCTCGATCCGCACCCCGGGCAGCGTGGCGCCGTCCTCGTCGCGCAGCGGTACGACGAGCGCGTGCACCCCGTGCCGCTCGCCTGCGACCTCGAGCTGGGCGAAGACCACGGCCAGCCGGGCGTGCCTCGCGGCGTTGCCGATGTAGTCCTTGCCGGCCTCCGGCGTGGGGGTGGTGACGACGAACTCGGAGGTGTCCGGGTCGTAGGTCGCGACGGTGCCGAGGGCCTGCACGTTGCTGCCGTGCCCGGTCTCGGTCATCGCGAAGCAGCCGAGCAGCCGCCCGGCGAGCATGTCGGCGAGGTAGGCGTCGTGGTGGCGCTGCGTGCCGAGCTGCAGGATCGCGCCGCCGAACAGGCCGAACTGGACGCCGACCTTCACCAGCACCGACAGGTCGCCGTACGCCAGGGTCTCGAACGCGGCGATGGAGGCGCCGATGTCTCCCCCGCCGCCGTACTCCTTGGGGAAGCCCATCCCGGCTGCCCCGGCCTCGGCGATCTCCAGGACGACGTCGCGCACCCGCTCGCGGAACTCGTCGCGCGGCATGGTCTCGGCGTCCTCGAGGACCGGGGCGTACCTCGGCAGGAGCTCGCGCACCGTGCGCCGGATGTCGGCGTAGCGGCCGTCGAGCAGCTCGGTCAGGGCGGGGACGTCGACCTCCAGGGCGGGCGGGAGGGCGGTCGTGGACTCGTCGGCCATGCGCCGAACCTAGCCGAACGACGGTCGCGCCGGGCGCGACCTGCGGGCAGGCCGGGGGACGCTCAGGGGCGGGCGAAGAAGTCCGGGGTGCGCCAGTAGTACATGGACTCCTCGGTCACCGGCCGGCCGGTGCGCGGGGCGTGGATGATCTGGCCGTTGCCGCTGTAGAGCGCGACGTGGAAGATCGACGACGGGCTGCCGCCGTCGCTCCAGAAGACCAGGTCGCCGGGGCGCAGCTGCCCGGCCGAGATCGGGGTCGCGGCGTCGTACTGCGCGACGGAGTAGTGCGGCAGGCTCTTGCCGCCGGCCGCCCAGGCCCGCGAGGTCAGCCCGGAGCAGTCCCAGGCGTCGGGCCCCGCGGCGCCCCAGCGGTAGGGCTCGCCGAGCTGCGCGCGGGCGAAGGCGATGGCCGCCTGCGCGCCACCGGCCGGGGCGGGCGGGTCCTCAGGGGCGGGGTCGGCGGGCGCCGGGTCGGTCGTCGGGTCGGGCTGCGGGTCCGCGGCCTCCCCGGAGCCGTCGCCGCTGCCACCGCTGCCGCCGCTGCCGCCGTTGCCGCCGTTGCCGTCGTCGGAGGAGCGGTCGTCGCGGACGGGGGTGGCGGCCCGGGCGGCGCGGCGCCCGTCCTCCAGGGCGTCCTGGCGACGCTGGGCGACGGCGATGCTGACGCCCTGCAGCCGGGCGAGCCGGGCGACGAGGCGGGTCTTGTGCCGGGCGATCCGGGTGGCGGTCGCCGCGGCGGCGTCCGCCTCGGCACGAGCGGTGTCACGGGCGGCGCGGGCGGCTCCGAGCGCGCGGACGGCCTCCTTCGCTGCGGCCGTCGCGTCGGCCTCCGCCTCCTCGGCGGCACCGGCCGCGGCGTCGTACTCGGCGCGCTGCTGGTCGAGCAGCTCGTTGACGCGCTCGGTGGCGGCGCTGTCCTCGAGCAGGGAACGCATGTCCTCGGCGGCGAGGATCGCGTTCGCAGCCTCGGCGTCGCCGCTGCCGTCGGTGGTGATCAGCACGTCGCGGAAGGCGGCGGCCTGGACGCGCAGCGCCCGGTCGGCCCGTACGGACGCAGCGACCGCGCGCTTCTCCTCCGCCCGCGCCTGCCGCGCGGCCAGGCGGGCACCATTCCACGCCTCGGCCGCCCTGGCGGCCCGGATCGTGGCGGCGTCGAGCGTTGCGTCGGCCTCGGCGAGCAGCTCGCGCACCCGATCGACGTCGGTGCGGGCCGCGTCGGCCCGGTCCTGCGCCTCGCGGACGTCGGAGGCACTCGGCGTCCCGGGCCCGTCGGGGTCGGCGTCCGCGGGGGCGATCACTCCCGCCGCGAGGACGAGCGCGAGCAGTCCGGTCCCGAGAGCTGGTTGGCGCACCCGCAGCACCGTAGTTCCCATTCGTCACATTGGGAACAGAAATCTCGGATTTTCTCAGGAGTCACGGCGTGTCGGCTTGACTAACTACATCGTTGTAATTCGGGCGGAGCGAGCTCGGGGTTTCACCGCCTAGGTGGTGAAACCCCTCCTCGCCCGCCCGGCGACAGGCCAGTCAGCTCGCCGGGGCGGTCGCGGCCGGCTCCGCCTCCGCGTCGCCGTCCCCGCCGTCGGCGCCGTCCTCGGACGCCGTTGCTCCCCCACGAGGGCGGCGGGTGAAGCGTTGTCCGGCGGCCAGGCCGCCGACGTAGAAGGAGACCACCGCGATGGAGACGCCGGCGACGTCGTCGGCGACGTAGTGCCAGCCGAAGTAGAGGGTCGCGACGACGGTGCAGGCGAAGAAGATCCAGCCGAAGATCGTGAGCTTGCGCGAGCGCAGCGTGTACTGGATCGCGAGCACCCACAGCAGCGAGATGGCGACGTGCAGGCTGGCGAACCCGGCCACGGAGTTGAGGATCCCCTCGACGGAGTCGTCGTAGAGGTAGCGACCGCGCGCGTTGGTGATGCCGTCCATCAGGTCGGTCGTCGGCGTGTGCGCGAGCTTGGTGTAGCGCGGCCAGTAGGCGATACCGGGGCCGAGCGTGGGCAGCAGGTAGTAGGACAGCGTGCCCAGCGACCAGCCGAGCACCTGCGCGCACACGAACCAGTAGCCGAACGACAGCGTGCGCGACCAGACCAGCCAGACGAGGACGAGGGTGACGACCATCGGCAGGTACGCCAGGTAGACCTGCGAGAGGAAGTGGGCCGCGACGTTGGTGCCGAGCAGGCCGTGCAGGACGTCGCTGGGGTCGTGGCCGAAGAAGAGCACGCGGTCGACCAGGTGCAGCTCGCGGTCGTACGACAGCGCCCGCACCTCGCCCGGCGGCGCGTCCGGGTCGGAGCGCACGAACGGCAGGAACGACTTGAGGTTCCGGTAGCAGACGTAGGTGACGTAGAAGCAGAGCGTGCCGACGACGACCAGGCGCATGCGCCCGCGCGTCCAGTGGTCGCGGAAGCGCTCTGCGACGACCTCCTTGAACCGCCGGCGACGACGCCAGGACTGCCAGAGCCCGCGCACGCCGAGGTCGATGGCGAGGCCGGCGAGCAGGATCGTGAACGAGCGGATCACGACGTCGACGACGAGGATCAGGCTGAGCAGGGTGATGCTCGAGACATCCACGTCGAGCAGGTCGAGGGCCATCGTCAGGGACGGCCCGAGCATCTTGCCCTCGGGCTCGACGGGCGCCTGGTCGTACCTCAGGCCGACGACGTACGTCGTGACCCACATCAAGACTGCCGTCGAGACGAGCAGCGCTGTCGCACGCCGATACACCTCAGGGAGTGTAGGTCGTCGGGCCGACCGGCTGCGCGCGGGCCGCGCGTCCGGCGCCGTACGACGCGCGCGCGTGACCCGCGTCACGTCCACCTCCCGGCGCCCCGCGGGGGCAGCGCCGCGCAGGCTCCGGCGTCGACGTGGAGACGCACCCGGTCCCCCGGCGCGGGCTCCGTCGCGGCGTCGGCGAGGGCCGCGAGGCGACCTGCCCCGTCGACGTCGACGTCGAGCCGCAGTCCGTCGGGACCGAGCCGCACCGAGCGCACCGTGCCGGGCAGGCTGCCCCCGCCGACACCGACGACACCGCCGGCACCGTTGGCCGCGCCGCCCCCGTCGGCACCGTCGGCCGGCAGGGCCCGGATGCCCGAGGAGCGCACCGCCAGCTGTCCACCCGGCTCGAGCGGCACTGATGCGGCGCGGGCGACCAGCGTGGCGGCGTCGCCGTCGAGGACCACGGAGTAGCCGAGCGAGCGGGCGGCGGGAGCGTCGACGGGAGCCCGCCACAGCTCGGCGGCGGGGCCCTCCTGGACGACCCGTCCGCCGCGCATGACGGCGATCCGGTCGGCGACCGCGAACGCCTCGGACTGGTCGTGGGTGACGAAGAGCGCGGTGGTGCCGGCCTCGGTGAGGATGCGGCGCAGGTCGGCGGCGAGGCGGACCCGCAGGCTCGCGTCGAGCGCGCTGAGCGGCTCGTCGAGCAGCAGCAGCCGCGCGGCCAGGGAGCGGGCGAGTGCGACGCGC
>NZ_VLJQ01000123.1:0-20637 GCF_007829375.1 Nocardioides sp. J9
AAGGGGGGCCCGGAACGTGACCCCACTTGCTGGGTGAGCGGGAAGGGCCGCAGAGACCAGGGGAAAGCGACTGTTTACTAAAAACACAGGTCCGTGCGAAGTTGCAAGACGATGTATACGGACTGACTCCTGCCCGGTGCTGGAAGGKTAAGAGGACGGGTTAGACGCAAGTCGAAGCTCAGAATTTAAGCCCCAGTAAACGGCGGTGGTAACTATAACCATCCTAAGGTAGCGAAATTCCTTGTCGGGTAAGTTCCGACCTGCACGAATGGAGTAACGACTTTCCTACTGTCTCAACCATGGACTCGGCGAAATTGCACTACGAGTAAAGATGCTCGTTACGCGCGGCAGGACGGAAAGACCCCGGGACCTTTACTATAGTTTGGCATTGGTGTTTGGTTCGGCTTGTGTAGGATAGGTGGGAGACTGTGAAGCCTCGACGCCAGTTGGGGTGGAGTCATCGTTGAAATACCACTCTGGTCGTACTAGATGTCTAACCTAGGGCCATGATCTGGTTCAGGGACAGTGCCTGATGGGTAGTTTAACTGGGGCGGTTGCCTCCCAAAATGTAACGGAGGCGCTCAAAGGTTCCCTCAGCCTGGTTGGCAATCAGGTTTCGAGTGTAAGTGCACAAGGGAGCTTGACTGTGAGACAGACATGTCGAGCAGGGACGAAAGTCGGAACTAGTGATCCGGCGACTCCGAGTGGAAGGGTCGTCGCTCAACGGATAAAAGGTACCCCGGGGATAACAGGCTGATCTTCCCCAAGAGTCCATATCGACGGGATGGTTTGGCACCTCGATGTCGGCTCGTCGCATCCTGGGGCTGGAGTAGGTCCCAAGGGTTGGGCTGTTCGCCCATTAAAGCGGCACGCGAGCTGGGTTTAGAACGTCGTGAGACAGTTCGGTCCCTATCCGCCGCGCGCGTAGGAAACTTGAGAAAGGCTGTCCCTAGTACGAGAGGACCGGGATGGACGAACCTCTGGTGTGCCAGTTGTACCGCCAGGTGCAGGGCTGGTTGGCTACGTTCGGAAGTGATAACCGCTGAACGCATCTAAGCGGGAAGCACGTTTCAAGATGAGGTTTCCCACCCCTTGTGGGTTAAGGCCCCCAGCAGAACACTGGGTTGATAGGCCGGAGGTGTACAGCAGCAATGCCCAGCCGACCGGTACTAATAGGCCGAAGACTTGCCACAACAAACCCCCAACACACTCCAACAACACGTGCCTGACACGTGGATTCCAAACAGGGGCAACACACCGCACGCGTCCACTAACAAGATCCAACCCCCACCAGGGACGGACCACCCACCACCAGCCCGAGCAATCGGAACCTGGATGGCACCGGTCCGACGGCCCGAACAGGGGTTCATAGAGTTACGGCGGCCATAGCGGCAGGGAAACACCCGGTCCCATCCCGAACCCGGAAGTTAAGCCTGCCAGCGCCGATGGTACTGCAACCGAGAGGATGTGGGAGAGTAGGACGCCGCCGGACAAACATTCCAGTAGAGGCCACCCCATGGGTGGCCTCTACTGTGTTTTCGGGACAGACTTCTCTCATCTCAATAGCGATCTCAGACGGAGCAGGTGCACGAACGTGGCAGACCAGCGTGGTGGACGCCGGGACGGCGGTTCTCGGCAGGGTGGCCCTCGCCAGGGGCAGGGCGGCAGCCGAGGCGGAGCGGGTGCGTCCCGCGGCGACGGCAAGGGTCGCGGCAGCTCCGGACGGGATCGCAAGCCGTTCGAGCGCAAGGACGGCGACCGCAAGCCGGCCGGCGCCCGGGGCGGCCAGGGGCGCGGCAAGCCTGCCGGTCAGGGTGAGCGCCGCGGTGGCGAGTCCCGCCGCGAGCGGCCCGAACGGACCGCGTCGCAGGCTGTCTACGACGGCCCGCCGCTGCCCGACGACATCACCGGCAGCGAGCTGGACGCCTCGGTGCGCGCCCAGCTGCGCAGCCTCCCGGAGAAGCTCGCACTGCGCGTGGCGCGCCACCTCGCCGCCGCCGGCCAGCTCGTCGACGACGACCCGGAGACGGCGTACCAGCACACCCTGGCCGCCAAGGCCCGCGCGTCGCGGATCGCGGTCGTGCGTGAGGCCGTCGGCGAGTCGGCCTACGCGGCCGGTCACTACGCCGAGGCGCTCGCGGAGCTGCGTGCGGCGAAGCGGATGAACGGCGCGACGGCCTACCTGCCGATCATGGCGGACTGCCACCGCGCGCTGGGGAACCCCACCCGTGCCCTCGAGCTCGCCAAGAGCCCGTCCGTCGCGAAGTTCCCCTCGGCTGCCAAGGCGGAGATGACCATCGTCGAGGCCGGCGCCCGCCGCGACCTCGGTCAGATGGACGCCGCGCTGCGCACGCTCGAGGTCTCGCCGCTCAACAGCAAGAGCCGCGAGCCGTGGGTGGTGCGCCTGCGCTACGCCTACGCGGACACCCTCGAGGCCGCCGGCCGGCTCAACGACGCCCTCACCTGGTTCCACAAGACCAACGCGATCGACTCCGAGGAGGTCACCGACGCGGCCGACCGCGCCATGTCCCTCGAGAAGCGGGTCGACCGGGACTGAGGACCGCCGCAGCGGCCTACTCGGTCGGCTGGGTCGGGTCCGGGCGTGCGCTGAAGGTGACGATCGCCTGCTCCGCGCCCGCCGGCTTGGTGTCCCAGCGGACGTCCTCGCGGAACGCGATCCGGACCTGGTCGACGACGGCAACCACCGGTGCGTCGGCCTCGAGCCTGAGGACCACCGAGTCTCCGGTGACCAGTCGCTGGCCCTCGGGGTTCACCAGCTCGGAGCAGAACTGCTCGGGGCGGGTCGTCACGCCCACGGTGCCGCGTCGGCACAGCAGGGGAGTGATCTCGAGGTCGGCGCTCGTGGTGGCGTGCACCTTCACCCCGGAGACGCGCAGCGTGCGGTCGAAGCCCTCCGAGGCGCTGAACATGCCGACGTAGAGCGGCGTGCCGACGACCCCGGGGGCGCTGACCGTCTTGCCGGTGGTCGGCAGGTCCTCGGGCGTCATGGCGTACCAGACGAACCAGCCGAGGAGCAGGAGCACGCCGGCCGCGGCGATGAGCAGGCGACCGGTGCGCGACTGGAGCGAGATCCGGGGGAGCGGGGGCTCGTCGAGTCCGTTGCCGGTGCGCGCGACCGTCTCCCGGGTGCGGCGGGAACGCGGCGCAGGCCGCTCGGCAGGACGCTTGCGGGAGGGCTTCTCCGCCCGTCGTCGGCCTGGCTGGCGGGTGGTGTCGGGCGCGATTCCCCCGTCGGTCATGGTCGAACCTTAGGACACCGGTACGCGCAGTGGGTGCACGTGTCACACTCCTGCGCATGACCTTCCCGGCGGTGCGGATCCCGGAGCAGCCCAAGCGCCCCACCCTCGAGGGCAACGTCGCGGTCCGCGAGGGCCGGCGCCTCAGCTTCGCGGAGTACGGCTCGCCGCGCGGCCCGGCGCTCGTGTGGATGCACGGGACCCCCGGAGCCCGGCGCCAGATCCCGGTCGACGCCCGCCGGTACGCCGAGGAGGCGGGCATCCGGATCATCGGCATCGACCGGCCCGGGATCGGCTCCTCCACGCCGCACCTCTACCCGAACATCCTCGACTGGACCGAGGACCTCGTGCTGCTGCTCGAGGCGCTGGCGATCGAGGACCTGTCCGTCGTCGGTCTCTCCGGTGGTGGTCCCTACGCCCTGGCGGCCGGCGTCGCGCTGCCCGACCGCGTGCACGGCGTCGGCGTGCTCGGCGGCGTCGCGCCCACCCGCGGCGCCGACGCGGCCGACGGCGGGCCGATCCAGCTGGCCGTGCACGCAGCGCCGCTGATCTCGGCGGCCCGGGTGCCGCTCGGGGTCGCGCTCACCGGTGTGATCCGGGGCGTGAAGCCGCTGGCCGGCCCTGCCCTCGACCTCTACGCCGCCGTGCAGCCGCCCGGTGACAAGACCCTGCTCGGCCGGCCCGAGTTCAAGGCGATGTTCCTCGACGACCTGCTCAACGGCAGCCGGTTCCAGACCTCCGCCCCGCTGTCGGACCTCGTGCTGTTCACCCGCGACTGGGGCTTCCGGCTCGAGGACGTGAAGGTGCCCGTGCGCTGGTGGCACGGCGACGACGACCACATCGTGCCCTTCCGGCACGGTCAGCACTGCGTCGAGCGCCTCCCGGACGCGACGATGACGGTCATCGACGGGGAGAGCCACCTGGGCGGCCTCGGTGTCGCGAAGCAGGTCATGGACGAGCTGATCGGGCTGCGCCCGGCAGCCGGGTCGGGCGAGTAGTCCAGGACACACGGCCGGATCACTGGTGTCGGCGTGTCCCATGCGACACAATGGTCACCACAACCACACAATTGTCGCTCATGACGGATGCTGCTGGCTCCGGGACTGCGACCGCTTCCGAGGAGACCGCTGGGGAAGGCGTATCTCGCGCCGGAGGTAGGGAGAAGTCGAGGAGTTCGTGGTGACCGGAAGCATGAGTGCAACCAGGGGCGTGTTCTACGTCCACTCTGCGCCGTCCGCGCTGTGCCCTCACATCGAGTGGGCCGTGGGTGGCGTTCTCGGCGTGCCCGTGAACCCGCACTGGACGCCGCAGCCGGCCCAGTCGGGCAGCTACCGCTGCGAGTTCTCGTGGACCGGCAAGGTCGGCGCCGCCGCGGAGATCGCCTCGGCCCTGCGCGGCTGGAACCACCTGCGCTTCGAGGTCACCGAGGAGCCGACCGCGACCACCGAGGGCGCCCGGTTCTCCTACACGCCCGACCTCGGCGTCTTCCACGCGGTCACCGGCCTGCACGGCGACATCATGATCCCCGAGGACCGGCTCAAGGCCGCCGTCGTGCGCGCGGCGATGGGTGAGGTCACCCTCGAGAACGAGATCGACAAGCTGCTCGGCAAGCCCTGGGACGACGAGCTGGAGACCTTCCGGCACGCCGGCGAGGGCGCCCCGGTGCGCTGGCTGCACCAGGTGGTCTGACCGGCGGTCGGGCAGACCGACCCGACGTCGTACCTCCCCGAGACAGAAGAAGGGCCCGGCGCGTTCGCGCCGGGCCCTTCGTGCACCTCGTACGACGTCAGCTCGGCGTCCCGAAGATGACGGCCACGTTGGCGCCACCGAACCCGAAGGAGTTGTTCAACGCAGCGATGTCGCCGAGTGGGAGGTCCCGGACCTTCGTCGCCACGTCGAGCTCGACCTTCGGGTCCTGCTCGTCGAGGTTGATGGTGGGCGGAGCAGTGCGGTGGTGCAGCGCAAGCACCGTCGCGACGCCCTCGAGGGCGCCGGCACCACCGAGGAGGTGGCCGGTCATCGACTTCGTCGCGGAGACCACCAGGTCGTTCGCCGCCGAGCCGAGGACGGCGTGGAGCATGAGCGACTCGGCGACGTCACCCTGCGGGGTGGAGGTCGCGTGGGCGTTCACGTGCTTGATGTCGGACGGCGCGACCCCGGCGTCGTGGACGGCCAGCCGGATGGCGCGGGTGCCGCCGCGGCCCTCCGGGTCGGGCTGCGCGATGTCGTGGGCGTCCGCGGTGATGCCGGTGCCGAGAACCTCGGCGTAGATCCGGGCGCCACGAGCCGTCGCGTGCTCGTAGGACTCAAGCACGAGCGCACCGGCACCCTCGCCGAGCACGAAGCCGTCACGACCGGTGTCGAACGGGCGGGAGACCGTCGTCGGGTCAGCGTCGTTCTTCGACAGGGCCATCATGTTCGCGAACGCGGCGATGGGCAGGGGGTGGATGGCCGCCTCGGTGCCGCCGGCGACCGCGACGTCGACCCGGCCGAGCCGGATCTGGTCGGCGGCCAGCGAGATCGCCTCGTTGCCCGACGCGCACGCCGAGACCGGAGTGTTGACCGGGCCGCGGGCGCCGAGCTTGAGGCTGATGGTCGCGGCCGGGGCGTTGGCCATCAGCATCGGGACGGCGATGGGGGAGACCCGCCGCGGCCCCTTCTCGAGCAGCACCTCGTGGTTGCTGAGCAGCGTCTGGACGCCGCCGATGCCGGAGGCGAAGGCGACGCCGAAGCGCTCGGCGTCGAGGTCCCCGGCCTCCTTGACGCCGTCGAGGCCCGAGTCGGCCCACGCCTCGAGTGCCGCCACCAGCGCGAGCTGGGAGGAGCGGTCGAGGCGGCGGGCGACGACGCGGTCGAGGACCTCGGTCGGGTCCACGGCGGCGGTGCCGCCGATCTTGACCGGGAGACCGTCAGCCATGTCGCCGAGGGGACGGATCCCCGAACGGCCGGCGAGGAGGCCCTCCCAGGTGCTGGCGACGTCGCCGCCGAGCGGGCTCGTGGTGCCCAGGCCGGTCACGACGACACGAGTGCGGGACATGGCTGTCGGTCTCCTTCGTGAGTCAGGGGGTGGTGCAGGCGGTGCCGGAGCAGGTGCTCAGGCGGCCTGGTTCTTCTCGATGTAGGCGACGGCGTCGCCCACGGTCTTGAGGTTCTTGACCTCGTCGTCGGGGATGGTGACGCCGAACTTCTCCTCGGCCTCGACCACGACCTCGACCATCGACAGCGAGTCCACGTCGAGGTCGTCGCTGAACGACTTGTCCAGCTGGACGTTCTCGGCCGGGATGCCCGCGACCTCGTTGACGATCTCGGCAAGGGCGGCGCGGATCTCTTCGGTGCTCATCTTCTCTCCAGGGTTGTTGGTGGAACTCGGTGGTCAGGGGATGGTGACGACCTGCGCGGCGTACGCGAGGCCGGCACCGAAGGCGATCAGGAGCGCGAGGTCTCCGGACCTCGCCTCGCCTTCGGCGATCATGCGGTCGAGGGCCAGCGGGATCGACGCGGCGGAGGTGTTGCCGGCGTCGATGATGTCGCGGGCGATCCGGACCGAGTCGGGCAGCTTCAGCGCCCGGGCCATGGTGTCGGTGATCCGGTTGTTGGCCTGGTGGGGGATGAAGCAGTCGAGCTGGTCGGCGGTGATGCCGGCTCGGTCGAGCGCCTGCTGCGCCACCTTGGCCATGCCGTACGACGCCCAGCGGAAGACCTCGTTGCCCTTCATCGACAGGTACGGCATGCCGGAGCCCTGGGCGAGGACGTCGCGCCAGTCCGGGGTGCGGATGTGGTCGTAGTGCTCGCCGTCGGAGCCCCACACGACCGGACCGATGCCGGGGGTCTCGGACGGTCCCACGACGACGGCGCCGGCGCCGTCGGCGAAGATGAACGCCGTGCCCCGGTCGGTCGGGTCGGTGATGTCGGACAGCTTCTCCACGCCGATCACCAGCACGTGGCCGGCGCTGCCGCCGCGCACCATGTCGTTGGCGAGCGCGACGCCGTGGCAGAAGCCGGCGCAGGCCGCGGAGATGTCGAACGCCGCGGGCTGCGTGGTGCCGAGGGCGTGGGCGACTGCGGTCGCCGCCGACGGGGTCTGCAGCAGGTGGCTGACGGTCGCCACGATGACGGCGTCGACCTGCCCGGCCTCGATCCCGGCGTTGGACAGGGCTTCGCGCGACGCGGCGACGGCCATCGAGACGACGGTCTCGTCGTCGCCGGCGAAGCGCCGGGTCCTGATGCCCGAGCGCTGCTGGATCCACTCGTCGCTGGAGTCGATCTGGTCGACGATCTCCGCGTTGGAGACCACACGGGCGGGGCGGTAGGCACCCACGCCGAGGAAGGCAGCGTGGGCAGGTCCGGTCTCGGTGCGCAGTGTTGCGGTCATGCGGGCACCACCTGGTCGGCCGTCGCGTGCTTCTCGCAGAAGGCGCGGGCCTCCTCGAGCTGGTCGGGGTTGTCGAGCGAGAACGTCTCGACGGCCAGGTCGCGGCCGCGGAACCAGCGCTTCGCGATGCCGGTGAGCGTGCCGGACGGCGGCAGCTCCAGCAGGCCGGTGACGCCGAGGTCGGCCATCCGCTCGAGGCAGAGGTCCCAGCGCACCGGGCGGGCGATCTGGCCGACGATCCGGTCGAGGACCTCACGGCCGTCCTCCAGCACCGAGCCGTCGGAGTTGGTGATGAAGGGGACCCGGGCGTCGGCGACGGTGACCGCGGCGGCGAGGGCGGTGACGTGGTCGACGGCCGGGGCCATGTGCGGGGAGTGGAACGCGCCGGCGACCGACAGCGGCCGGGGCCGGGCACCCTTCGGCGCCGCGGCGGCGAACGCCTCGAGCTGCTCGAGCGTGCCGGCGGCGACGATCTGGCCGGGGCCGTTGTCGTTGGCGGGGGTGAGCCCGTGCTCCTCGATCGCCGCGAGCACCTCGTCACGATCGCCGCCGAGGACGGCGGTCATCCCGGTCGGGGTGACCGCAGCGGCGTCGGCCATCGCCCGGCCGCGCTCGCGGACCAGCACCATGGCCTGCTCGTCGCTGAGGACGCCGGCGGCGACGGCGGCGGCGATCTCACCGACGCTGTGGCCGGCGACGGCCGCCGGCGCGGCGCCGAGCCGACCAGCCGCCAGCAGCGCGGAGGCCACGAGGAGGGGCTGGGCGACCTTGGTGTCGCGGATGGTGTCCTCGTCGGCCTCGGTGCCGTGGTGCGCCAGGTCGAGCCCGGCGACGGCGGAGAGCCAGCCGAGGCGCGCGGCACAGGCCGGGTCCTCCAGCCAGGGCGAGAGGAATCCGGGAGTCTGTGCCCCCTGTCCGGGGGCCACGATCACGAGCACGGGTCCAGCCTGCCGGGCACGGGCCCGCGAACGCGCCTGTGCCTCCGACGAACTTGGACCGGCGGCTTTGTAGGGGTCCCACAACCTGCGGCCCGGGCACGGGCGCGGAGGGTCAGACGCCGGCCTGGCGCCCCAGCACGAGGGCGAGCTGCAGCACGAGCGCGTCCCGGGGGACCGACGGGGTCAGCCCGGTCGCGTCGGCTATCTGGCCGAGCCGGTAGCGCACCGTGTTGGCGTGCACGAACAGCGCGCGGGCGGTCGCCTCGATCCCGCCGCCGTTGGCGAAGTAGGCCACCAGGGTCTCGACGAGCTCGCCGCGGGCCTCGGCCAGCGGGCGGTAGAGCTGCTCGACGGCATCGACCCGGGCCGCGTCGTCCCCGGCGAGGATCCGCTCGGGGAGCAGGTCGTGCGCCGAGACCGGGCGGGGAGCGTCGGGCCAGCCGACGGCTGCGCGCAGCGCGCCGAGTGCCACGGCCGCCGAGCGGTGGGCGGTCGCGAGGTCGGCCGCGGTCGGGCCGACGACGACCGGGCCGTCGCCGAAGAGGTCGACCAGCACGGCCGCGTCCTTCTCCGGGGTTCCGACACCGCCGAGGATCACGACGAGCAGGTGGCCCTGCACGGCGCAGAGCGCGTCCAGGCCCCGCTCGCGCGCCTTGCGGCGTACGGCGTCGAAGGCCTCGGTCGGGGCACCTGCTGCCTCGGCGGGCGCGTTGCCGACGACGACCGCGACGTCGCCGCGGGCGGCCCAGCCGACCGCGCTGGCACGGGAGAGCACCGACTCGTCGGTCTCGGCACGCAGCACGGCGTCGACGACGAGCGCCTCGAGGCGGGCGTCCCAGCGGCCACGGACCTCCGCCGCCCGCGCGTACACCTCGGCCGTGGCGAAGGCGACCTCGCGGCCGTAGCGCAGCACCGAGGCGTGCACCTCGTCCATGACGTCCGGCTCGAGCAGCAGCTGGATGTTGCGCTCCACCTCGTCGATCGTGAGCTTGATCAGCTCGACGGTCTGGTGGAGGTCGATGACGCCGGCCATCGCGCGCGGCGCGGCGCCGAAGACCTGGATGACCACCTCGTCGTCGTCCGGGTCGACCCCGCCGCCGTCGGCGAACCAGTCGACGAAGCCCTTCACGCCGGCCTGCACGATCATGCCGACCCAGGAGCGCTCCTCGGCGCCGAGCGAGCGGAACCAGGCGAGGTCGGACTCCATCCGGGCCACGGCCGCGGTGCTCAGGGAGCCGGTCGCCGCCCGCAGCTGCCGGGTGGCGCTCTCGCGGGCCTGGGGTCCGGTCGGCGACATGGCACCAGCGTAGGACCCTCGGCCCCGTCACGGATCGTCCCGGGTGGGTGTCACGCGCGACCACGGTCGTGGTTGAATCGCGCATCACCTGCTAGCAGCCAGCAAGCACCTGCCGGCTCGCCGACGAGGGGGTGCCCATGACGGGAACGACTCACCGCGCCGAGCAGCACGACGACGTGCAGTTCGTCACCATCCACGGCAAGAAGCGCGCCTTCGTGAAGAAGGGCGAGGGGCCGGTCCTCCTGCTCCTGCACGGCCTCGCCTGCGACCACACGACGTGGACGCCGGTGATCGACCGGCTCGCCGAGAAGTACACGGTCGTCGCGCCGGACCTGCTCGGCCACGGCCTCTCCGACAAGCCGCGCGCCGACTACACGCTCGGAGGCTACGCCAACGGCATGCGTGACCTGCTCACCGTGCTGGGCATCGACAAGGTCACCGTCGTCGGCCACAGCTTCGGGGGTGGAGTGGCGATGCAGTTCGCCTACCAGTTCCCCGAGCGCACGCAGCGGGTCATGCTCGTCGCGACCGGGGGCCTCGGGCCGGACGTCACGCCCCTGATCAAGCTGATCCAGGTCCCCGGCTGGTTCCGGGTGATGGGGGCGCTCACCCTGCCCGGCCTGCGCCACCTGGAGACCTTCGCGCTCCGGACCGCGCACGAGTACGGCGGCGTCGGGCCCTTGCGCCCGGTCACCCGCGACCTCGGCGAGATCGCCGACATCGTCGAGTCCTGGAAGGACCGCCGCACCCGGTTCGCGATCCGCCACCTCGTCCGCGCGGTGATCGACTGGCGCGGCCAGATCGTCACGATGGCCGACCGGGCCTACCTCAGCGAGGCGATGCCGATGGCCGTGGTGTGGGGCCAGGACGACCGGGTGATCCCCGTGCGGCACGCGAGCAACGCGGCCGCGCTCGCGCCGGACGTGCGGGTCGAGGTGCTCGCCGACGCGGGCCACTTCCCGCACAAGGACCACCCCGGGGAGTTCGCCCGGATCCTCGACGAGTTCGTCAGCACGACCGAGCCGGCGTCGTACAGCCGCGCGCGGTTCCGGCGCCTGCTCAAGGCCGGTGCGTCCGCAGAGGTGCCGTCACCGGCACCGGTGGTGCGGGTGACGACGCCTGCCTAGCGGCGCACGTCAGGCGTCGCCGCCCTCCTGCTTGCGGTCGGCGACGGCGGTCGGGTCGTCGATCCGGTAGCGCTCGAGCGCCTCCTTCACCCGGCCCGGGTCGATCTCGCCGGCATCGGCGAGGGCGGCCAGGGTCTGGACCACGACCGACTCGGCGTCGACCTGGAAGAACCGGCGGGCGGCGGGGCGGGTGTCGGCGAAGCCGAAGCCGTCGGCGCCGAGCACCCGGTAGTCCGCCGGCACCCACGGCGCGATCTGCAGCGGCACGGCCGTCATGTAGTCCGACACCGCCACGACCGGCGCCTGGGCGTTCGGGCCCTGGCCGAGCGCGTCGGTGACGAACGGCGTGCGGTGCTCCTCGTCGGGGTGCAGGAGGTTCCACTTGTCCGTCTTCACGCCCTCGCGGGCGAGCTCGTTCCACGAGGTGACCGACCAGGTCTCGGCGTGGACGCCCCACTCCTCCGCGAGGATCCGCTTCGCCTCGGCGATCCACGGGAAGCCGACGCCGGAGGCGAGCAGGCGCACCCGCGGGCCCTGCGCACCCTCGTCGGGCGTCGAGACGCGGTACATGCCCTTGAGCAGCGCGGCGACGTCGAGGTCCTCCGGCTCCGCGGGCTGGTCGACCGGCTCGTTGTAGACGGTGAGGTAGAAGATGATGTCCTCGCCCAGCGGGTGCTCCTCGCTGGTGCCGTACATCCGCTCCAGGCCCGAGCGCATGATGTGCCCGACCTCGTAGGCGAACGCGGGGTCGTAGTGCACGACCGCGGGGTTGGTGGCCGCGAGCAGCGGGGAGTGGCCGTCGGCGTGCTGCAGGCCCTCACCCGTCAGCGTCGTGCGGCCGGCCGTCGCGCCGACCAGGAAGCCGCGCGCGAGCTGGTCGGCCATCGCCCAGATCGAGTCACCGGTCCGCTGGAAGCCGAACATCGAGTAGAAGATGTAGAAGGGGATCATCGGCTCGCCGTGGGTGGAGTACGACGACCCGGCGGCGATCGCCGACGCCATCGCGCCGGCCTCCGAGATGCCCTCGTGCAGCAGCTGGCCCTGCGGCGACATCTTGTACTGCAGCAGCATGTTGCGGTCGACCGACTCGAAGGTCTGGCCGGCCGGGTCGTAGACCTTCGCCGACGGGAACATCGAGTCCATGCCGAAGGTGCGGTACTCGTCGGGCGCGATCGGCACGAAGCGCTTGCCGATCTCCGGGTCCTTCATCCAGTCGCGCAGCAGGCGCACCGCGGCCATCGTCGTGGCGACCTTGTGGTTGCCCGCGCCCTTCTTGAGCTCGGCGTACATGGCGTCCCCGGGCAGCCGGGGCGCCTTCGCGCGCACCACGCGGCGGGGGAGCGAGCCGCCCAGCTGGCGGCGCCGCTCCATCATGTACTCCATCTCGGGGGAGTCCTTGCCGGGGTGGAAGAACGGTGCCGTGCCGGTCGCCTCGTAGGCCGTCTCCAGGTCGCGGTCGCTGATGGGCAGGTAGAGCCGGTCGCGGAACTTCTTCAGGTCGTCCTGGGTCAGCTTCTTCATCTGGTGGGTGGCGTTGCGGCCCTCGAGGGCGTCGATCGTCCACCCCTTCACGGTGTGCGCCAGGATCACCGTCGGCTGGCCGACGGTCTTGGTCGCGGCGTCGAAGGCGGCGTAGACCTTGCGGTAGTCGTGCCCGCCGCGCGGCAGCTTCTCGATCTGCCGGTCGGTCATGTGCTCGACCATCGCGCGCAGGCGCGGGTCCGGGCCGAAGAAGTGCTCGCGGTTGTAGGCGCCGCTCTCGACCGAGAAGGTCTGGAAGGCGCCGTCCGGCGTCGCGTTCATCTTGTTGACCAGCACGCCGTCGACGTCGCGGGCCAGCAGTGCGTCCCACTCGCGGCCCCAGACGACCTTGATGACGTTCCAGCCGGCGCCGCGGAAGTAGGCCTCCAGCTCCTGGATGATCTTGCCGTTGCCGGTGACCGGGCCGTCGAGCTGCTGCAGGTTGCAGTTGATGACCCAGGTGAGGTTGTCGAGCTCCTCGCGCGCGGCGACCCGGATCGCGCCCAGCGACTCGGGCTCGGCCATCTCGCCGTCACCGAGGAAAGCCCACACGTGCTGCTGGCTGGTGTCCTTGATGCCGCGGTTGTGCAGGTAGCGGTTGAACCGCGCCTGGTAGATCGAGTTGATGCCGGTCAGGCCCATCGAGACCGTCGGGAACTCCCAGAAGTCCGGCATCAGCCGCGGGTGCGGGTACGACGGCAGGCCGGCGCCGGGACCGTGCTGGACCTCCTGGCGGAACCGGAACAGCTGCTCCTCGGTCAGCCGGCCCTCGAGGAACGCGCGGGCGTAGATGCCGGGGGAGGCGTGGCCCTGGATGAACAGCTGGTCGCCGCCGCCCGGGTGGTCCTTGCCGCGGAAGAAGTGGTTGAAGCCGACCTCGTACAGCGAGGCGCTCGACTGGTACGTGGCGATGTGGCCGCCGACCTCGAGGCCCTTGCGGTTCGCGCTCGACACCATGACCGCGGCGTTCCACCGGATGAACGCGCGGATCCGGCGCTCGACGTCCTCGTCACCGGGGAACCACGGCTCGCGCTCCGGCGGGATCGTGTTGATGTAGTCGGTGCTGCGCAGCGCCGGGACGCCGACCTGCTTCTGCCGCGCACTCTCGAGCAGGCGGAGCATGACGTACCGGGCGCGCTCGCGCCCCCGCTCCTCGACCATGGCGGTGAAGGAGTCGATCCAGTCCTGGGTCTCGTCCGGATCGATGTCCGGCAGCTGGGTGGGCAGACCCTCGTGGATGACCGAGGCGGGGCGGGTGGCCGGGGTGTGGCCGGGGGCTGTGGCGTCGGGGGTGTCGGAGGTCACGTCCCCATCCTTCCACCCGGAGGCCAGCCGCGGAATCTACCCGGGAGTAGCCCCGGCAGCGGCCCGAGCGGCGCCGAGCACACGTCCCGGGGGCCTGCTCGCGAGGGTCTCCACGGCCGCTCCCGGGGGTCCGGAGAGCGAGCCGACCCGCCGCGAGGGTTGCGCACGCCGCCCCGACTCCGCTGGACTAGGGCCCGTCCCGCAGCAGGCGGGGCTTCGTCGTACCCGAAAAGCCTGGAGGAAGCACCGTGACTTCGACCGCCCCTGGCGGCACCACCCCGACCGGACCTGCCGATCGGATGGGTCTCAAGCCCGGGATGGTGGTCCAGGAACTCGGCTGGGACAATGACACCGACGACGAGCTCCGGATCGCGATCGAGGACGCGATCGACGGGGACATGGTCGACGGCGACTACGGCAACGTGGTCGACGCGGTCGTGCTGTGGTGGCGCGACGACGACGGTGACCTGGTCGACGGGCTCGTCGACTCGCTGACCGACCTCGTCGGCGGCGGCGTGATCTGGCTGCTGACGCCCAAGATCGGGCGCCCCGGGGCGGTGGACGCGGCCGACATCGCCGAGGCCGCGCCGATCGCCGGTCTCGCGCAGACGACGGCGGTCACGGTGAGCAAGGACTGGGCCGCGACGAAGCTGGTCGCCCCCAAGTCGGTCTCCTGAGTCACTGCGACACCGCGTCCCATACCCTGATCTGCATGGGGAAGATCGCCAGCCGCGTCACCGACGCCGGCACGAGCCTGAAGATCCTGACCGAGGCCGGCATCGTCCGCCCCTACTCGCCGAAGGTCATCGGCGGCATGGTCAACGCGCTCCTGAAGTGGAGCACCACCCCGGCCGGCGGCTTCAAGACCATCGCGCTGCGGATGCCCCAGCAGGTGGCGATCATCGACGAGCGCGGCTCGATCACCTTCTCCGAGCTGCACGAGCGCACCAACGCGCTCGCCCACGGCCTGCGCGCCCGCGGCGTGAAGGCAGGTGACGGCGTCGCCGTCATGTGCCGCAACCACCGCGGCTTCATCGAGGCGTCCATCGCCATCAGCAAGCTCGGCGCGGACGTGCTCTACCTCAACACCGCCTTCGCCGGGCCCCAGCTGGCCGACGTGCTCGAGCGCGAGGCGCCGCGCGTGGTCGTGCACGACGAGGAGTTCACCGAGCTGCTCTCGCGCGCCGACATCGCCGACCGCGTGCTCGGCTGGACCGACGACGACGCCGGCGAGGACAGCCTCGAGGGGATCATCGCCGCGCAGCTGCGCTCCGGGAACACCGGCGACCTCGAGCCGGCCGGCCGCAAGGGCCGCACCATCATCCTGACCTCCGGCACCACCGGGACCCCGAAGGGCGCCCCGCGCCCCCAGGGCGGCCTGCCCGCCGCGATCTCGCTGCTGTCGCGGATGCCTCTCAAGAGCGGGTGGAAGTCCCACGTCGCCGCGCCGCTCTTCCACACCTGGGGCTTCGCGCACTACCAGCTCGCGATGGTGCTCGGCACCACCCTCGTGCTGACCCGCAAGTTCGACCCCGAGGACGCGCTGCGCATCCTGCACGAGGAGCAGTGCGACTCCTTCGCGGTCATCCCCGTCATGCTCCAGCGGATCCTCGCGCTGCCCGAGGAGACCCTCGACAAGTACCCGCTGCCGAACCTCAAGGCCGTCGCCTCGTCCGGCTCCGCGCTGCCCGGCGACCTGCCGACCCGCTGGATGGACCGGTACGGCGACAACCTCTACTCCGTCTACGGGTCCACCGAGGTCGCCTGGGGGTCGATCGCGTCACCGCAGGACCTGCGCGAGGCCCCCGGCTGCGCCGGCCGCCTCCCGCACCAGACGGTCGTGAAGATCCTCGATGCCGACGGGCGCGAGCTCCCCACCGGCGAGTCCGGCCGCATCTTCGTCGGCAACTCCCTGCAGATCGAGGGCTACACCGGCGGAGGGGGCAAGGAGGTCGTCGACGGCCTCATGTCCTCCGGCGACGTCGGCCGCCTCGACGAGGAGGGTCGCCTCTACGTCGAGGGCCGCGACGACGAGATGATCGTCTCCGGCGGCGAGAACGTCTTCCCCAAGGAGGTCGAGGACTGCATCGCCAGCCACGACCAGGTCGCCGAGGTCGCCGCCCTCGGCGTCGGCGACGACGACTTCGGCCAGCGGCTGCGCGCGTTCGTGGTCCCCGTGCCCGGCGCCGAGCTCACCGAGGACGACGTCAAGGCGCACGTGCGGGCCAACCTCGCCCGCTACAAGGTGCCGCGCGAGGTCGTCTTCCTCGACGAGCTGCCGCGCAACGCCACCGGCAAGGTCCTCAAGCGCGACCTCGCCACCCACGACGACGCCGGGTCCGGGGCGTGAGCGCCAGCGGCGCGACCGGCCTCCAGCTCGGCGAGGTCGCCCCCGACTTCACCCTGCGCGACCAGTTCGGCCAGGACGTCTCGCTGTCGTCGTACCGGGGGAGGAAGGCAGTCGCGCTCGTCTTCTACCCGTACGCGTTCAGCGGTGTGTGCACCGGCGAGATGGGTGGCATCCGCAGCCGGCTCGACCAGTTCCTGACCTTCGACACCGAGGTCCTCGGCATCTCCTGCGACCCGGTCTACTCGCTGCGGGCGTTCAGCGACGCCGACGGCCTCAACTTCACCCTGCTCAGCGACTTCTGGCCGCACGGCGCGGTGTCCAGCGCGTACGGCGTCTTCGACGAGGTGGCCGGCTGCCCGGAGCGGTCGACCTACGTCATCGGCAAGGACGGGCGCATCTCCTGGGCCGTGCACCACCCCAAGCCCGCTGCACGCAGCCTCGAGGACATGCTCGAGGCCCTCCGTGCGGCCGGCGACGCCGACTGAGGGAAAAATGAGTTGAACCGCCGGCGTCTCGGGTCACCAGCGGTTCAACGAGTAGAACTCTAGCGGCCGCCCCGGGGTCGTCCAAGGGCTGGGAGCGATTTGGTTGAAAAATGACCCAAAGGGACTACCGGACCGGGGCCTGCGGACTACCGCTCCTTCCCGGATCCGGTCACCCGCGCGACCGGCGGGTGGAGTTGGGCCGCCGGCGGACGGCTCCGCTAGGCTGACCCGGCTCCTGGGGCGTATAGCTCAGCGGTAGAGCGCTTCGCTTACAACGAAGTGGTCGGGGGTTCGATCCCCTCTGCGCCCACCCATGCGTTGCCCTGCGGCCGTCGATGAGACGACTCTCATCGTCGGCTCATCGACGGCTCACGCCGGGCCGGAACAGTCCTCCTCGTCGGCCGAGCGGCCGGCGTACGCAACGAGGAGGAACCATGAAGAAGAAGCCCATCGCGCTCGCCGCGACCGGCCTGGTCGGGATGATGACCGCCGGCCTCACCATCAGCATGCTGGCGTGGCCCTCGCAGGCCGGCGCCTCCGACCTCGCGGTCAAGCGCGAGGAGGACACCCCGGACATCGTGCTCGTCAACGAGGACGACGACAACAACGACGACGACAACGGCGACGACGACGTCCGCGCCCGGGCCGCGGTCGACACCACCCGCAGCCGGGTCAGCCACAGCCGCAACACCCGTGGCGACCGCAGCCGGACCGGTGCGCGGAGCGGTCGCGACGACAGCCGCTCCGGCCGCGCGGTGCGGGACTGGACGCGCGACGGCAAGAACAACAAGCTCAAGCGCGACTGGTCCGCGAACCGGACCAACGACCGCAGCCGCAACAACACCCGCCGCTGACCATGGCCGAGGAGCTGTCCACCTGGGGCTTCGCCGAAGGGGACGCGATCACCCCCGAGCTGACCGCCGTGCGGCCGCTCGGGGGTGGCTCGGCCTACGAGGCCTGGCTCGCGTTCGACGAGGTCACCTACGGCCCGGTCGTCGTCAAGGTCGTCCGGCCCGCCGAGGCCGACGACGAGCACACGCTGCGGAGCATGGTGCGCGAGGCGACCGCGCTCGACGTCGCGCACCACCCGGTCGTCGTCCGCGGGCTGCGGTACGACGACGAGGGGCCCCGCCCGCACCTGGTGCTCGAGCACGTCGAGGGCCCCAGCCTGTCGCGGCTGATCCGGCGCCACCGCCGGCTCTCGCCGCAGCAGTACCTGCCGCTGGCGATCGACGTCGCCTCCGCGCTGCACTTCTTCCGCCGCGCCGACGTCTGCCACCTCGACATCAAGCCCAGCAACGTCATCATGGGCTCGCCGGCGCGGCTGATCGACCTGTCCGTCGCCCGGCCCGCCGACCGGGCCGCCGAGATCGACGGCCTCATCGGCACCGACGCCTACATGGCGCCCGAGCAGGCCGCCCCCGGCCCCTACGGCGTGCCCGGCTACGCCAGCGACGTCTGGGGCCTGGGCGCGACCCTCTTCCACGCGGTCGCCGGCTACGGGCCGTTCCGTGAGGGAGACCCGGAGGCGGCCGAGCCGGGGGAGCGCTTCCCGCAGCTGCGCGAGGCCCCCGCCGAGCTGCCCGGCGACGTACCGCCCACGGTGGAGAAGCTCGTCCACGCCATGCTCGAGCCCACCCCGGAGGACCGTCCGCTGCCCCACGAGGTCGCCGACGCCCTCGAGCCCGAGGTCGCCGCCCTCCCGGCCCCGAAGCTCAGCTGGAAGGGCTGAGCGACGTCTCAGCGCTCGAGCCGGTAGCCCATGCCGCGGACCGTGGTGATGGTGGCCGAGCCGAGCTTGCGGCGCAGGTAGCCGACGTAGACGTCGACGACGTTGGAGCCGGGGTCGAAGTCGAGGCCCCAGACGTGGTCGAGGAGCTGCTCGCGGGACAGCACCTGTCCGGCGTTGCGGAGGAAGACCTCGGCCAGCGCGAACTCGCGGGCGGAGAGCTCGACCTCGCGGCCACCCACCGTGGCGCGGCGGGTGCGCAGGTCGAGGTGGATGCCGCCGGCGGCGAGGCTCCCGGGCTCGGCGTCCCCCGACGGCGGGTGCTGGCGCAGGCGCAGCCGGATCCGCGCGCTCAGCTCGGCGTAGCGGAACGGCTTGGCCATGTAGTCGTCGGCCCCGCCCTCGAGCGCGCTGACCGTGTCGGTGACCGAGTCGCGCGCGGTGAGCACGATGACCGGGACCCGCGAGCCCTGCGCGCGCAGCTGGTCGAGCAGGTCGAAGCCGTCGAGGCCCGGCAGCCCGATGTCGAGCACGACGAGGTCGACGTCACCGGAGAGGGCCAGGTCGAGGCCGGTCGGGCCGTCGGCCGCGATCGTCGCCTGGTGCCCCTCGGCACGCAGGCCCTTCGCGACGAACGACGCGATCCGCTGCTCGTCCTCGACGATCAGGATGCGGGCCACGGGTCCTCCTCCCGGTCCGGCGCCGGTACGACGACCGGCACCTCGACGACGAAGCGCGCACCTGCGCGGGTGTGCGGGTCGACGTACGCGCTCCCGCCGTGGGCGTGGGCGATCGCGGCGACGATGGACAGGCCCAGCCCGAAGCCCTCGTCGCCGTCGGGCACGCGGGCGCGGCCGAACCGCCCGAAGATCCGCTCGCGGTCCTCCGGCGCGACCCCGGCGCCGTCGTCCTGCACCCAGCAGCGCAGCGCGCTGTCGTGCAGCGCGGCGCCGACGGCGATCCGTCCGCCGGGTGCGGTGTGCTTGACGGCGTTGTCGGCCAGCGCCAGCAGGGCCTGCGTGATCCGCTGCCCGTCGACGACGACCTGCTCGGGCAGGGCGGGGGAGAGCTCCAGCACCCACTCCCGCTCGCCCAGGACCCGCGCCTTGCCGATCACCGAGGTCAGCAGGTCGGCGACGTCGGTCGGCCGGGCATCGAGGAAGTCCGGCCGGTCGCTCTTGGCGAGCAGGATGAGGTCGCCGACCAGGCGTGCCATCCGGTCGACCTCGTCGAGCAGCAGCGCCCGGGTCGCGTCGACCTCGACCGGGTCGCCGACGTCGAGCAGCTCGAGGTGGCCGCGCAGCACGGTCAGTGGCGTGCGCAGCTCGTGCCCCGCGTCGTCGAGGAACTGCCGCTGGTCCGAGAAGGACCGCTCCAGCCGGTCCAGCATCCCGTTGATCGTGCGGGTGAGGGCGGTGATGTCGTCGTTGCCGGTCTCGGGGAGCCGACGCGACAGGTCGGTGGCGCTGATGGCGTCGGCACCGACCCGCAGGGTGCGCAGCGGGCGCAGCAGCCGGCCCGACTGCCAGGCCGCAGCGCCGGTCACCAGCAGCGCGGTGGCGAGCGCGACCGCGGCGTACGTGCGCATCGTGCGCGCGAGCTCGCCGCGGTCCTCGGCCAGGTAGGTCACCACCACCAACGCCCCGGCCTCGCGGTCCTGCCGCACCGGCTGGCTGGTGATCCGGACCTCGCCGTCGGCGGTGTCGAGGTAGGTCGTGCCGCCCTCCGTGACCAGCGGGAGGGTCGCCTCGCGGAAGGCAGGGTCCTCGACGAGGTCGTCACCGGGGAAGCGGGCGATCGGTTCCTCGCCCACCCAGCCGACCAGCAGCTCGTCGTCGTCGGGGACGTTGCGCAGCAGGAAGCCCTCGAGCAGCTCGGGGATGGTCGCGAAGTCACCGGTCGCCTGCAGGGCCACGAACTCGTCGAGCTCCTGCTCCACCTCGCGCTGGGTGTCGGCCAGGATCGAGCGGCTCTCGATCAGCTGGACCACCACGCCGGCGGCCGCGGACCGAGAGCCCGCCGCGGCCGCCGGCATCAGTCGTCGTCATCCCGCTCGTGGTCGCTGTCGTCGCGGTCGTCCCGGTCGTCCCGGTCGTCCCGGTCGTCCCGGTCGTCCCGGTCGTCCCGGTCGTCCCGGTCGTCGCGGTCGTCGTCGTCGTGGTCGCCAGGACGGGGCGTCACCACGGGGACGCCGGTGGACCGCGTCGGCCGGCTGGTCGTGGCAGGCGATGCCGGGTCCGTGCCCGGCGAGGGGGT
>NZ_VLJQ01000124.1:0-8506 GCF_007829375.1 Nocardioides sp. J9
GTGGACTCGTACGAGATCCCCGACAGGCACCGGCAACGGGTCCAGCTGCGCGACCACACCTGCCGCTTCCCCGGCTGCACCGTCAGGGCGACGCGCTGCGACCTCGACCACTCGGTCGAGCATGCTCGCGGCGGCCCGACGTGCCCGTGCAACCTCGTCCCGCTCTGCCGACGCCACCACCGGGCCAAGACCTTCTCGCTTTGGCGCTACGTGACGGTGCAGTCCGGCCACTACCTCTGGATGTCACCGAACGGCCGCCACTTCCTCGTCGGTCCGGCGGGCACGAAAGTCCTGGACACCCCGCGCCCCCTCGACCCCGACGACTACTAGCCACCACGCCCCACACCCCGCCTGACGGCGGGGTCACAGGCATGTCCGGCGACCTAGGACTGGCCGCTGGCTGAGGTGCGAGGCGCCCCGCGCCGACCTCCCGCCGCTGGTTGAGGTGCGAGGCGCCCCAGCGCCGAGCCTCGAAACCAGTGGCACCGATGCACCCGGCTGTGCCCACCACAGCCCGCCATCAAGGCCCGGAGGTTTCGAGGCTCGGCCGCGGGCGGCCTCGCACCTCAACCACCGGGAGCTAGGCGTCGTCGCGAACCCCAGGCTTGCCGCCAGACGGACTGTGCCACCTACCGAAGCCAACTGCGCGCGCGGCAGCGTGGCGCCCGCGCCGGAGGCGCGTCGAGGGCAAGTGCGGGCCGAGCGCAGCGAGCGCCTGCGCGCGAACCTCGACAGGCGACACGCTCGCGCCAGACAACACGGCGGGGGCCAGTCGGCTACGGTGCGCGGCCGCCGACACCAACCACGAGGCCAGATGAACGTCACGCCCCACGGACACCCCCTCTCCCCGGCGGCCCTAGACTCTCCTCACGTGACTGCTGCCTGGGGCTTCGGCCTGACCACGTACGCCGCCGACGGCGAGACCGTCCTCGACACCTGGTTCCCTGCTCCGCAGCTGGGCGAGAAGCCCGCGGACGCGGTGGCGCCGGCCGAGCTGACCGCGCTCGAGGGCGCGGACGAGGCGCGGGGGGTGACCCGCAAGGTCAACCTGGTCGAGGTCGCGGACCTGGCCGCGGCGCCGGTGAGCACGGTGGAAGTGTGGCTGCGGCTCCACCTGCTGTCGCACCGCCTGGTGCAGCCGCACGGGCAGAGCCTCGACGGCATCTTCGGCCTGCTCACCAACGTGGTGTGGACCTCGGCGGGTCCGTGTGCGGTCGAGGGCTTCGAGCTGACCCGGGCGCACCTGCAGGCGGCGGGCCAGCACGTCACGGTGTACGGCGTGGACAAGTTCCCGCGCCTGGTGGACTACGTCATCCCGGCGGGTGTCCGGATCGCCGACGCGGACCGCGTCCGGCTCGGGGCGCACCTGGCCGAGGGCACGACGGTCATGCACGAGGGCTTCGTGAACTTCAACGCCGGCACGCTCGGCACGTCGATGGTCGAGGGCCGGATCTCGGCGGGCGTCGTCGTGGGCGACGGCTCGGACGTGGGCGGCGGCGCCTCGATCATGGGCACGCTGTCGGGCGGTGGCAAGGAGGTCATCTCGATCGGCCAGCGCTGCCTGCTCGGCGCGAACGCCGGCATCGGCATCTCGCTAGGCGACGACTGCGTCGTGGAGGCGGGTTGCTACGTGACGGCCGGCACCAAGGTCACCGTGCTCGAGCCGGGCAAGGACGCGCGCGTGGTGAAGGCCCGTGAGCTCTCCGGCGCCAGCAACGTCCTCTTCCGACGCAACTCGGTCTCCGGTGCGATCGAGGCCGTGCCGCGGCAAGGCGAGGGCATCGCCCTCAACGCGGCGCTGCACGCGAACTGAGGCCCTCCTTGTCCTGTTCCGGACACTGAGGGTGTGAGGGCGAGAGCAACGGCGCTGGTCGGTGGCGTCGCGGTCGTGGCGACCGTGGCGGTCGTCGGCATCGCCGTGCTGCGGGCGACCGACTCCATCGTGGGCGGGCCGAGCGGCGACTGCACGGTCACCGTCGGCGGGCACACGGTGGAGGTGTCGGGCGAGCAGGCGGAGAACGCGTCGCTGATCACGGCGATCGCCGTACGCCGCGGGCTGCCCGCGCGGGCGGCGTCGATCGCGCTGGCGACGGCCTACCAGGAGTCCAAGCTCGCCAACATCGACTACGGCGACCGCGACTCGCTCGGCCTGTTCCAGCAGCGGCCCTCGCAGGGCTGGGGCTCGCCGGAGCAGGTCCTCGACCCCGTCTACTCGACCAACGCGTTCTACGACGCGCTCGAGAAGGTCGACGGCTACGAGAGCATGGAGATCACGGTCGCCGCGCAGCGCGTGCAGCGCTCCGCGTTCCCGAACGCGTACGCCGACCACGAGGCCGACGGGCGGGCGCTCGCGTCGGCGCTGGCAGGCCACTCCCCCGCGACGTTCAGCTGCGACCTCGACGGCGGCGCGCCGACCGCGGACGCCGACCTGACGCCGAGCGGGCTGACCCCGCGGGCGGAGAAGGTCCGCAAGGAGCTGCTGGAGCGCTTCGGCCGGCTCTCCCTGGGCGGCTACGCCCCCGGCGGCGTCAGCTCCGGGCACATGGAGGGCTCGGCGCACTACGACGGGCGCGCCATCGACGCCTTCGTGCGCCCGATCAGCCCGGCCAACAAGACCAGGGGCTGGGCGATGGCGCACTGGGCCGTCGCAAACGCGGCACGCCTGCAGATCCGCACGGTGATCTTCGACGACCGGATCTGGACCGCGGGCCGGGAGGGCTGGCGCGACTACGACCCGCCGCGCTCGTCGGGCGACCGGGCGATCCTGGAGCACCGCGACCACGTCCACATCGACGTCTTCAGGTGACCGCGCACCACTCTTTTTTCGCGATGCGTGAACCGTTCGGCGTCCTCGCTGGAACAGTGTTGACGTGCTGGCAGAACACCCCGACGAGCGCGACGACCGTGCGCTCCTGTCCGCGATCGCCGAGGGCGACCGCGGGGCGCTGCACACGCTCTTCACCCGGCACCAGCCGTGGCTCGCGGCGCGTGTGGCGCAACGCTGCGGTGACCCCGCCGTGGTCGCCGACGTCGTCAACGACACCTTCCTGACGGTCTGGCAGAAGCCGCGGCGCTACCGGGGCGAGGGCGAGGTCGCGGCGTGGTTGTGGGGCATCGCCGTGCGCACCCTGCTGCACCGGGTCCGGCCGCGGAAGTCGGTGCTGGAGAAGCTGACCCGGGTGCGCCAGGAGGACCTCTCCTCCGCGGAGGAGATGGTGCTGCTGCGGCTGGAGCACACCGACGTGGGCCAGGCGCTGCAGCGGCTCTCCCCCGAGCTGCAGGCCGTCGTCCGCGCGACCGTCATCGACGGGCTGAGCACCACCGAGGCGGCCCGGCTGCTCGGCATCCCGAGCGGCACCGTCAAGAGCCGGATGAGCCGTGCGCGGCTCCAGCTGAGGGAGGCCCTGCTGTGACCGAGTGGCACCTGGACACCGACGACATCGACACCTACCTGCGCACCGCCGGCGACCTGGCCCGTACGGCGTCCGCCGAGACCCACCTGCTCGCGTGCGCCTCGTGCCGCGCCCGGCTGGCGACCGTGTCCGCCCAGGCGCGGCCCACCGCGCTGGACGCGGCGTGGGAGCGCCTCACCGCGGACGTGGACCGGCCCTCGCGGCTGCGCCGGCTGCCCGGCAGCGACCGGCTCCGGCTCGTGGTCGGCGCCCCTGCCCTGGTGCGGGCGACGCTGCTCGCCGCGGCGGTCGTCGGCGTCGCCCCCGTCGTGCTCTCCACCGTGTCGGGCCGCGGCGGCCTGCTGCTCCTGCTGCTCCTCGCACCGCTGGCGCCGATGGCCGGCGTCGTCGTCGCCTTCCGCGCCGGCCACGACCCGGCCGGCGAGATGAGCCTCGCCGCGCCGGTTGCCGGGCTGCGCCTGGTCGCCCTGCGTGCCCTCGTCGTGTGCGCGGTGGCCGTGCCCTGCGCGCTCGCCGGCTTCGCCGCGGTGGGTGGGCTCGGCGGCTCCGTCCCGGCAGGCCTGACGACCGCGTGGCTGCTGCCGGGCGCCGCGCTGGCGGGCACGACCTTCGCCGCCGGCACCACGCGCCTCGACCCGCTGGCGGTCGCCACCACCCTGGCGGCGCTGTGGACCCTGGCCGTCCTCACCGTCGCCAGCGCCGGCAGCGACCGGCCCGGCTTCGACCTGTCCGCCACGGCCGAGCTGGTCGCGGCGTCGTCCACCCAGGCGGCCGCCGTGAGCCTCGCGCGCCGCGAGGCCGTCGTCTACCGGAGGGCACTGTGATGAGCACGCGCGTCGACCGCACCGCCGGGGTCGTCGGCACCGGCCTGACCAAGCGCTACCGCGGCACCGTCGCCGTCGACGGCGTCGACCTCGAGGTCTCCGGCGGCGTCGTCGGGCTGCTCGGACCCAACGGCGCCGGGAAGAGCACGGTGCTGCGGATGGCGGCGACCGTCCTGGCGCCCGACTCCGGCTCCCTGTCCCTGCTCGGCCTCGACCCGTCGCACCACGACGAGCGGGTCGAGATCCGCCGGCGGCTGGGCTACCTGCCGCAGGACCCGGGCCTCTACCCCGGCTTCACCCCCTTCGACCTCGTCGACTACGTCGCCGTCCTCAAGGAGCTCACCGACCCGGGTCGGCGCCGCGACGAGGTGCGCCGCGTGCTGGAGGAGGTCGACCTGGCCGACGTGATGCACAAGAAGATCCGCAAGCTCTCCGGCGGCATGCGGCAGCGGGTGGCGCTCGCCGCGGCGATGGTCGGCCGCCCCGACCTGCTGGTGCTCGACGAGCCGGCATCCGGCCTCGACCCCGAGCAGCGGCTCCGGCTGCGCTCGCTGCTGTCCGCGGCACCGACGGTGCTGATGTCGACGCACGACACCAGCGAGGTCGCTGCCCTGTGCCACCGCGTGGTCGTGCTGCTCGCCGGCATGGTCGTCTTCGACGGCACACCCGGCGACCTCGCCGAGCTGGCCCGCGGCCGGGTGTGGGAGGACGACCGCCAGGATCCCGACGCGTTCCGCAGCTGGCAGACCGCCGAGGGCGCCTGGCGCCACCTCGGCGAGCCGCCGCCCGCTGCCGGGCTGGTCGACCCGACCCTCGACGACGGCTACCTGCTGCTCGCCCGCGGGACGCACCGGTGACCGCGACCGCCCTCGCACCCGCGTGGGTGCGACCCACCGCCCGTGCCCTGCCCACGGCGCCGCTGCTCGGCGCCGCCGTCGCGGTCGTCGGACTCGCGACCGCGCGGCTGCTCGTCGACGGCTTCACGTCCGCACCGCCCGGGTTGCTCGAGGCGCTGCTCGCCGGCACGGTCGTCGCCGCGCTGCACGACCCGGCCGCCGACCTGCTCGCCGCCAGCCCGACCGGCCGGCTGCACCGCCACGCCCACCGGCTGTGGCTCGTCCTCCCCCTCGCCCTCGCCCTGTGGGTGCTGCCCACCGCGGCCGGAGACCTCGTCGACTCGACCGGGTGGCCGACCGGCCCCGTCGTCGCGCTCACCGCGACCGGCGTCGCGCTCGCGCTGCTGCTGCCGGGACCGTCCGGCGTGACCCTCGGCAGCGCCGTCACCCTCGCGTGGGGCGCGGCCACCTTCGTCGTACCGCCGGAGGACGCAGGGCTTCTCCTCCCCTGGCTCCACCACCCCTGGCTGCACTGCGCAGCCGTTGCCGCCGTTCTCGGGCTCACCCTCCCCAGGAGGCGACGTTGACCACCCTCACCTCCCCCGCACCGCCCGGACGCCGGGCCGTCCTCGCCCTCGCGCGGATCGAGGCGCTGCGCCTGGTCCGCCACCCGGCACCGTGGCTCGGCATCGCCGCGTCGGCGTGGATGCTGACGACCACGAACGACGGCTGGGCGACCGCCGAGTACCAGGGCTACCTGGCCGCGCTCACCCCGCTGTGGCTCGGCATCGCCGTCGCCGTCGTGGGCGCCGGGGCCCGAGGGCTCGTCCCGCTGGCCGAGGCCGCCCCGGTCCAGGAGACCAGCCGTGCCGTGGCGCGCTTGCTGGGCGGAGGCGTGCTGGTCCTGCTGGCGGCCGCGGTCGTCCTCGCGGCCCGCATCGCACTCGGGGCCACCGGCGGGCTACGCCTCGGTGACGAGCCCGGCCGCACCGAGCACGCGGTCTACACCCTGCCCGAGCTGCTGCAGCCGGTCCTGCTCGCGGCCTTCGCCGTCGCCCTCGGCCTTGCCCTGGTGCGGGTGGTGCGCAGCCGGCCGGCGGCGTGGTTGCTGCTGCTCGTCCTCTGGTTCGTCGTCGGTGCCGTCTACTGGGCGTGGAGCAGCCGGCCGGCCACCTTCCTGACCCCGGTGCAGGTCCAGCCGTTCTACGTCGGCGTCGCACCTGCCACCGCCGACCCGAACGGCTTCCCGGACGCGTGGCTGCTCGCGGCGCCGAACGACTACCAGGACTACTGGGCCCGGCTGGTCGTCTCCCCCGGTGTCGCCGGCGCGCACGACCTCTACCTGGTCGGGCTCACCCTGCTGCTCGCCGCCACCACCGTCCCCCGTCGGGCACCGCTGCGCCGCTGGCTCCCCCCCCCCCGCGGCCGCCCCCGCGCCCCGCGGGCCCCCCGCCGCTGGCCTGCTCGGCGCCGGCGTCGGTGTCGTGCTCCAGCTGGCGCTGGCGCCATGAGGCGCCGCGCCGCGGCCGTCCTGCTCGCCGGTCTCGTGGCGCTGACCGCCTGCACCGCGCCGTACGACGACGACGGCGGCCCCGGGGGGCTCTCGGCCGTCCCGGTGAAGCGCGACCCGCGCCCGGTGGTCGTCGACACCGACCTCGGCCGCGACGACCTGGCCGCGATCGCCGTGCTGGTGCGGCACCCCGAGGTGGAGGTCGTCGGCTTCACGATCGCCACGACGGGGCTCGTCGGGTGCGCCGACGGACGCCGGGTCCTGGGCGCCCTGCTCGCCCTGGTCGGCGTCGCGCCCGTGACCACCGCCTGCGGGCGTGACGACGCCGGGCCGGATGGGCGGGCGTTCCCCGCGCCGTGGCGCCGGCAGGCGGCCGGCGGTTTCGGCCTCACGGGCGGCGCCCCGCTGCCGCAGGCACCGGTGCCGGCGGAGCGGCTGGTCGCCGCCCTCACGTCCTCCTACCCCCGCCTCGAGCTGGTCGCGCTCGGTCCGCTCACCAACGTCGCGGCCCTGCGTGCGGCGCACCCCGACGAGTACGCGCGGCTCCGTGCGGTGCACGTGATGGCCGGCAGCCGCTCCGGCCCGGCCGTGGCGGGGGCGGTGGAGTGGAACGCGGCGGCCGACCCGTCGGCCCTGCGGGAGGTGCTGTCCGACGACGGCGTCGCTCCACCGCTGACGCTGGTGCCGGCCGACGCCGTCCCGCAGGGCACGCCCCCGGCGCTCGCCGGCGCCGGCCTGGGCCAGGTCGCCGAGGGCCTGGACACGTGGTGGGACCTGGCCGCGGCGGCCGCCTTCCTCGACGCCTCCGCCGACCTGGCGGCCGAGCGCGGCGCCTGGTCGGTCGCACCCGACGGACGGCTCAGCCGTGCGGGCGACGGCCGGGTGCGCCTGGTGAACCAGGTGCCGGCCGACGTGGTCGACGAGCTGTGTCGGACGTCGCTGGCCTGAGGCCGAACCGTTCGGGCCCCTCGCTGCAGCAGAGCAGGTGACGACGCCGCACCCGGCGGCGGGTTCACGGAAGGACATCGATGAAACGCCTGCTCATCCCCTCGGCGGCCAGCGCCCTCGCGCTGCTCGCCGCGATCACCCCGACGGCACCCGGCCTCGCGGCCCCGCCGCCGGGCGACGGCGACCTCGACCTCGACCCGCCGACGATCGCGATCACGCCCGACCAGCCGCTCGTGGACGGGTGGTCCACCGGCGCGGTCACGCTCGCGGTCAAGCTCACCGACGTCGGGTCCTCCGGCGTCGGCGGCGGGCGCTGGACCCTCACCGGAGCGACCAGCCGGTCCGGCTCGATCGTGGCCACCTCGGCCAGCATCCAGGTCGAGAACCCCGGTCGCACCACGCTGACCGTCGAGGCGTGGGACCGCGACGGCAACGAGGCCGAGCGGCAGCTCGAGGTCGGGGTCGACACGGCCGCCCCGACCATCACCCTCGGCCCGAACCTCGCCGCCCTCGACGGCGGGTCCGTCGACCCCGGCACCACCACCGTCGACTACTCCTGCGCCGACGCCGGCTCCGGCGTCGCGTCCTGCACCGGCGACCTCCCCGTCGGGGCCGCGCTCGACACCGGGACCACCCGGAGCTTCACGATCGTCGCCACCGACCGCGTCGGCCGCACCACCGAACGCACCCTCTCCTGGCAGGTCAAGGACCAGCCCTGGCACGTGCCCACCCAGCCGACCTTCAGCCCTGCCGGGGACATCCACGTCGGCGACACCCTGACCGCCGACCCGCTCGAGATCACCCCGACGCCGGACGAGGTCCACTACCAGTGGTACCGCGACGGCGCCCCGATCCCGGGGGCCACCGGGGCGTCGTACACGACGACCGTGGAGGACGCCGGGGCGGAGGTCCGCTACATCGCCATCCCGTCGAAGCCGGGGTACGCCCCGCGTGCGGGCTTCGCGAGCGACTGGC
>NZ_VLJQ01000124.1:8556-20426 GCF_007829375.1 Nocardioides sp. J9
CGGGCAGGAGGTCAAGCCGTTGTGGGGCGGCTCGACCGTCCAGCCCGGCGCGACCCTGCGCCACCAGTGGACCCGCGACGGGAAGCCGATCGCCGGCGCCACCGGTACGACGTACCGGCTCCGGCCCGCCGACGCCGGGCACCGCGTCGGGCTCATCGTCACGGCGTCCGCACCGGACCACAGCGACTGGCAGGGTGAGGCCCTCACCGGTCGGGTCGCGAAGGCGGCGACGCGGACGCGGGCGAGCGCACGCGTGCTGCCGGGGCGCGCGGTGCGCCTGAAGGTCCGGGTCACTGCCGCCGGCGTCCCGGCCCCGGGCGGGACCGTCGTGGTCCGTGAGCGCGGCCGGGTGCTGGGGAAGGTGCGCCTGGTCCGCGGCGCAGCGACGATCACCCTGCCGCGGCGCACGAAGGGCGCGCACACCTATGGCGTCGCCTACCGCGGCGCGACCGGCCTCAAGGCGTCGCAGGCGCGGGCGAAGGTGCGGGTGCGCTAGGCCTGCCCGGACAGGCGGGCGACGGCGGCATCGATCCGCTCGTCGCTCGCCGTCAGGGCGATCCGCACGTGGTGGTTGCCGGCAGCGCCGTAGAAGGCGCCCGGCGCCACCAGGATCCCCTGCGCGGCGAGCTCGGAGACCAGCGCCCAGCTGTCGGGGCCGTCCGGTCCCTTCGTGGTCCAGAGGTAGAGCGCGGCCTCGGAGTGCTCGATCGTGTAGCCGGCACCCTCGAGGGCCGCGCGGAGCTTCGTGCGGCGGGCGCGGTAGCGCTCGTGCTGCTCCTTGACGTGGGCCTCGTCGCCGAGCACCGCGACCATGGCGCGCTGCGCCGGGGTCGGCATCATCATCCCGAGGTTCTTGCGCACCGCGAGCAGCTCGGCGACGACCGCGCGGTCGCCGGCGACGAAGCCGCAGCGGTAGCCGGCGAGGTTGGAGCGCTTCGACGTCGAGTGGACCACGAGGATCCCGTCGGCCGACCCGCCGCAGATGTCGGGGTGCAGCACGGAGAGTGCCTCGCCCTCCCACACGCAGTCGAGGTAGCACTCGTCGGAGACGAGCAGGACGCCGCGCTCACGACACCAGTCGACGACCTTCCTGAGGTGCTCGGGCGGGAGCACGCGACCCGTCGGGTTCGACGGCGAGTTGATCCACAGCAGCGCCGGCGTCTCGGGGCCGAAGGCGGTCAGCGAGTCGGTCGCGACCGCCTTCGCCCCCACCAGCGCGGCGCCGACCTCGTAGGTCGGGTAGGCCAGCGCCGGGTAGCCGATCACGTCGCCCGGGCCGAGGCCGAGGTACGACGGCAGCGTGGCGATGAACTCCTTGGAGCCGATCAGCGGGAGCACCTGGTCGGTGTCCAGCCCGGTGACCCCGTGGACACCCGCGAGCCAGTCGACGACGGCCTGCCGCACCTCGGGCAGCCCCACGGTCGTGGGGTAGCCCGGGGCGTCGACGGCGTCGGCGAGGGCGCGGCGCGCGACCTCGGGCGTCGCGTCGACCGGCGTGCCGATCGACAGGTCGACGATCCCGTCCGGGTGCGCCCGGGCGGTCTCGGCGAAGCTGGTGAGCTTGTCCCAGGGGAAGTCGGGCAGCCGGCCCGAAACGGCTCCCAACGTGATCAACGGGAGCTCAGTGGTCCTGGTTCTGCGGCGGGAGCGCAGCGACGAACTCGGCGTCCTTGTCGATCTCGCCCATCTTCGCGGCACCACCGGGCGAGCCGAGGTCGTCGAAGAACTTCACGTTCGCGTCGTAGTAGTCCTTCCACTCCTCCGGGACGTCGTCCTCGTAGAAGATCGCCTCGACCGGGCAGACCGGCTCGCAGGCGCCACAGTCGACGCACTCGTCGGGGTGGATGTAGAGCATCCGCTTGCCCTCGTAGATGCAGTCGACGGGACACTCGTCGACGCACGCGCGGTCCTTGACGTCGACGCACGGCTGCGAGATGACGTAGGTCATCGGGTTCCTCCTGGACCAGGACTGAAGTGAGGGCCTGCGGGCCGACACGAAACACTTTCGTGTCGGAGCCCAGCCTAGTATCCCCGGCGTGAGCGACGTGCACGGACCCGCCCCAAACACTGGACAACACCGACTGGGGCCGCACGTCGTCGGCCAGCGGGTGGTCGTGCGCCGGCTGCTGCGCGGCGAGACCGGACCGACCGGCGGCCCGGCGTTCACCGACCTGCTCGGCACCTGCCTGTCGTGGAGCGAAGGCGCCTGCGTCGTCCAGCCCGAGGAAGGTCCGGCGGTCACGATCGCGCTGGCCGACATCGTCTCCGGCAAGCCGGTGCCGCCGCGGCCCGCCTCCCGGCTGCGGGTCAGCACCCGCGAGGTCGAGGGCCGCACCGCCGCGCTGTGGCCGGGGACGGAGCGGGTAGCCCTCGGCGAGTGGGAGCTGCGCTCCCAGCCCGACGACGGCACCCGGCTGCGCAAGCGCGCCAACTCCTGCCTCGCCATCGGCGACCCGGGCCGACCCGTCGCCGACGCCGCGGCGGAGGTCGTCGCGTTCTACGAGGCCCGCTCGCGCGAGCCGCTCGCCCAGGTGGAGGCCGGGTCCGACGTCGAGGACCAGCTGCACGCGCTGGGCTGGCGCGACCTGGGGTACGGCGAGGCCGAGCTCCGGCTCGCGTCGGTGTCCCGCGTGCGTCGTACCCTCGGCCGGCAGCGGCACGACGTCGAGCTCTCCGTGACGGGCGCACGCGCGGTGGCGAGCGCCGGCAGCGGGTGCGACCCGCTGGCCGAGGGCCGGGCGCACGTCGACGGCGACTGGCTCNCCGCCGGCGCGGCCTCGCCTCCGCGGTGCTGGCCGAGCTGCTCGACTGGGGCGCCGAGCAGGGAGCGTTGACGGCGTGGCTGCACGTGGAGACGGCCAACGCCGATGGCACGGCGTTCTGGGAGGCGCTGGGGTTCGCGCCCCACCACACCTGCCGGTACTACCGGGCCCCTCAGCCGGGCGCCGGTCAGTAAGTGGCGAGGGCGGTCAGCGCGTCGCCGGTGAGCCGGTAGGTCGACCACTCGCTCATCGGACCGGCGCCGAGCGCCTCGTAGAACTCGATCGACGGGGTGTTCCAGTCGAGCACGGCCCACTCGACGCGACGGTAGCCGCGGTGCACCGCGATCCGGGCGAGCGCGGCCAGCAGCGCCTTGCCCAGGCCGCTCCCCCGCGCCGCCGGGTCGACGAACAGGTCCTCCAGGTAGAGCCCCGGCGTGCCGGTCCAGGTGGAGAAGGTGCGGAACCACAGCGCCATCCCGACCACCTCGCCGGCGGACTCGGCGACGAGGACGCTGGCCACCGGGTCGTCGCCGAACACCCAGCGGTGCAGGTCCTCCTCGGTGGTCTCGACCGCGTCCGGCTCGCGCTCGTACTCCGCCAGCGCGCGGACCAGCCGCAGGACGTCGGGGACGTCGCGCGGCTCCGCAGCCCGGATCCCGGTCGGGAGGACCGGGAGGTCAGCCACGCGCGAGGAACGCCAGCAGGTCGTGCCGGGTGAGCACGCCGACCGGCTTGCCGTCCTCGTGGACCAGGACCGCGTCGGCCGACTCCAGCAGCGGCACCGCGGCGGTGGCGTCCTCGGTCGAGCCGATCGTCGGCAGCGCCGGCGACATGTGCTCCTCGACCGGGTCGCTGAGCCGGGCCTTGCCGGTGAACAGCGCGTCGAGCAGTGCTCGCTCGGACACCGAGCCGGCCACCTCGGCGGCCACGATCGGCGGCTCCGCGCGGACCACGGGCATCTGCGAGACGCCGTACTCCTGCAGGATGCCGACAGCCTCGGCGATCGTCTCGTTCGGGTGGGTGTGCACCAGCGCCGGGATGCCGGCGGTCTTGGTCTGCAGCACCTCGCCGATCGTGCGCGCCGGCTGCGGCTGGCAGTCGTCGTTGAAGACCTTGCTGAGGTAGCCGCGACCGGAGTCGGGCAGCAGCACGACGATCACCGCGTCGTTCTTGCCCTCCGCGGCGAGCTCNGTGCACCAGCGCCGGGATGCCGGCGGTCTTGGTCTGCAGCACCTCGCCGGTGCTGAAGCCGTACTGCGCCAGCCAGTCGTCGTTGAAGACCTTGCTGAGGTAGCCGCGACCGGAGTCGGGCAGCAGCACGACGATCACCGCGTCGTTCTTGCCCTCCGCGGCGAGCTCGCCGGCCAGCTGGCGCGCGGCGAACGCGGCCATGCCGGACGAGCCGCCGACGAGCAGCGCCTCCTCGCGGGCGAGTCGGCGGGTGAAGGCGAACGAGTCGGCGTCGGAGACCTCGATGATGCGGTCCGCGATCTCGCGGTCGTAGGTCTCGGGCCAGAAGTCCTCGCCGACGCCCTCGACGAGGTACGGCCGACCGGTGCCGCCGGAGTAGACCGAGCCGGCGGGGTCGGCGCCGACCACCTGGACCGCGGCGTTCTGCTCCTTGAGGTAGCGGCCGATGCCGGAGATCGTGCCGCCCGTGCCGACGCCGGCGACGAAGTGGGTGATCCGGCCCTCGGTCTGGCGCCAGATCTCGGGGCCGGTCTCCTCGTAGTGCGAGCGCGGGTTGTGCGGGTTGGAGTACTGGTCGGGCTTCCAGGCGCCCGGCTGCGAGGCGAGCCGGTCGCTGACGTTGTAGTAGGAGTCGGGGTGCTCCGGCGGGACGGCCGTCGGGCAGACGACCACCTCGGCGCCGTACGCCCGCAGCACGTTGCGCTTGTCCTCGCTGACCTTGTCGGGGCACACGAAGATGCACTGGTAGCCCTTCTGCTGGGCCACCATCGCCAGCCCCACGCCGGTGTTGCCCGACGTGGGCTCGACGATCGTCCCGCCGGGCTGCAGCGCGCCGGACTCCTCGGCGGCCTCGATCATCCGCGTCGCGATGCGGTCCTTCACGGACCCGCCGGGGTTGAGGTACTCCACCTTGGCCAGCACCAACGGTCCGTCGGCGGGAAGGTCGAGCGAACGGTTGAGCCGCACCAGCGGGGTGTCGCCGATGAGCTCCAGCAGGGACTCCACGTACTCCATGCGCTCACCGTATCGGGCAGTTCGTAGGCTGTGCGCGTGAGCAAGGCGTCCGCTGCACGAAAGCTGGCTGCTGCTGCCCTCTACGGCGGCGGCGGGCTGTCCGCGCTCGGAGCCGGCCTCTACGGGGTGCTCACCGCGGAGGCCAGGCTGGCGAGGAAGACCATCGGTCCGGCCCGCGAGGATCCGCCGCCGGACGCCACCGGCTGGTACGGCCGGGGCCGTCCGGGACCGGCGATCAAGATCGCGCTGCTGGGCGACTCCAGCGCCGCCGGGTACGGCGTCGAGCGGGTCGAGGACACCCCGGGCGCGCTCATCGCGTCGGCGATCGCCGAGCACGCCGACCGCCGCGTCTACCTGCGCGCGTTCTGCGTCGTCGGCGCCAAGTCGTCCGACCTCGCCGCCCAGGTCGACCGGGCGCTGCCCATCGAGCCCGACGTCACGATCGTGCTCATCGGCGGCAACGACGTCACGCACACGATGCGCCCGTCGCACTCCGTGCGCTACCTCGCCGAGGGCGTGCGCCGGCTGATGTCCGCCGGCTCCGAGGTCGTCGTGGGCACCTGCCCCGACCTCGGCACGGTCCAGCCGATCGCCCCTCCGCTGCGGCAGGTCGCCCGGGCCTGGTCGCGGCGCCTCGCCGCCGCCCAGACGATCGCGGTCATCGAGGAGGGCGGCCGGACCGTGTCGCTCGGCGACATCCTCGGACCGGAGTTCGCCGCCGCGCCCGCGCTGCTCTTCGGTCCGGACCAGTTCCACCCGTCGGAGGAGGGCTACCGGGCGCTGGCCCGCGTCCTGGTCCCCTCCCTCCTCGCCGCCCTGGAGCAGGTGCCCGAGGAGGAGGTCGGCCTCGAGGCCTTCCGCGGCGAGGGCGTCCTGCCGATCACCCGTGCCGCCGTCCAGGCCGTCAACGAGCCGGGCACCGAGCTCGACGGCACCGAGGTCGCCGGCCGCCGTGCCGGCGTGCGCGGCCTGTGGGTCGAGCTGCGGCACCGCCGCAGTCGCCAGCACGTGCCCGGTGAGGCTCCGGAGGACGCGGAGGCCACGGCGGTGGAGTGAGTCGGGCCGGCCGCCCTTGGCTGGCCTGTTGGCTGGTCTGGCTGCTGGCTGTGGTGGGTGGCTGGTCTGGCTACTGGCTGTGGTGGGGGCTGGTCTGGCTGCTTCGGGCCCGGTGGGGCGCCTGCGGCGCCTCCTGGCGGCCCCTCCCGACCGGCTGCAGACCGCGCCGCGGCCGGCGTCCACCCCACTACGCCAGCCGATCTGCCGACCGAGGCCGACCGCGACCCGACTTGCCGGCCGGGAGGACCGCCCGTCCGGCACCTCCGGCGCCCCACCGGACCCTCACCGGGGGCTGGGTGGGGATGTCGTTCGTGGTGGGTGGTGGGTGTTGCTCGCCGGCGTGAACGCTCGGGCCGGTCAGGCGCCTGCGGCGCCTCCCGGCGGCCCCTCCCGACCGGCTGCAGAGCGCGCCGCGGCCGGCGTCCACCCCGCTACGCCAGGCGATCTGCCGACCGACGCCGACCGCACCCCGACTTGCCGGCCGGGAGGACCGCCGTCCGGCGCCGCAGGCGCCTTCCTCCTAATGCCGACGGCCCCGGTCCCACCGAGGTGGGCCGGGGCCGTTCGTGCTCCGACGCCGGCGCCCAAGACGCGTCGAGGGCGAGGGCGGGCCCGGAGGGTCCCCCTCGCCCTCGACTGGGCGACGCGCTCGCGCGGACCAGGTCAGTCCTGCTGGAGGATCGCGAGGATGCGGAGCAGGTTGGTGTAGATCCAGACCAGGCTCACGAGCAGCGCGAACGAGGCACGCCAGGACTCGCGCTCCGGGATGCCGTTGCGGACGCCCTGCTCGATGAAGTCGAAGTCCAGGATCAGCATGAAGACACCGAGGACGAGGCCGCCGATGGCGAACACGAGGCCGAGGCCGCCGAAGCCGAAGAGGCCGAGCTGGCTGCCGAAGAGGCCGAGGACGACCTCCATGAGGCTGAGGGCCACCATGCCGAACATCGCCGCGATGACGAAGGTGCGGAACTTGTTGCCGACCTGGATGTCGAAGAACTTGTAGGCAGCCAGGGTGCCGGCGAACGCGGCGAAGGTACCGATGACGGCCTGTACGACGATGCCGCCGTAGGAGCCGGAGTCGGCGCCGAAGGCGGCGTCGTAGAACTTGCTCAGCGCACCGAGGGCGACACCCTCGGCCACGGCGAACGCCATCACCAGCGCCGGGCTGACCACCCGCTTGAACGAGTTGACCAGCGACAGGATGAACGCGGCACCCGCACCGATGATCATGAAGGTCGACAGCGTGGCGATGGCCTCGGTGCTGTCGATGTCAGGGGTGAGGAACCAGGTCACCGCGGCGGCGAGGATCGTGATGCCGAGGGTGATCGCGGTCGTCTGGACGACCGAGTCGATGGTCATCCGGCCGGTGCCGCGGGTGGGGGCCGGGGTGGGCGTGGGCTGGCCGGGCTCGCCGTACCCGCCGTAGGGCTGGGGCTGGCCGGGCTGGCCGTACTGGTTGTACTGCGGCTGGCCGAACCCCTGGTATGCGCCTGCTCCGCTCCGGTTGAACTCCTCGGAGCGCCGGAACACCGGGTTGTTGCTCTGCATGATCTCCTCCGCAGGTCTGCGAGTCGTCTGGGCTCCAGTCTAGGGGCCCGATGCTGGTGGAACGCCTGACGTGACCGGTTCGTTCCCGTGTCACCTACCCGATCGAAGGCTGGTCAACGTCGGGTGACGCGGACCGTGACCTCCTGGCCGGGCGTGTCGGGGCGCACCTCGATGCGTCCGGAGGTGCCGGGCTGCCACTGGCCGCCGGTGACCTGGACGTCGTGCCCGTCGGGGTAGTGCAACGGGCTGACGAAGATCTCGGTGGGGGCGTCGATGCCGTTCGAGCGGTAGCGGTAGGTGAACTCGCCGGTCGCGGTGTCGAAGTCCATGGCGAGCGGGGTGCCGGCGGTGGCCTGGGCGTAGGTGCGGACCAGGACCCGCAGCTTGTCGGCCTTGACCGAGCCGAGATCGGCGTCGTCGTGGAAGAGGCCCTGGGCCTCGTCGGCGGTCGTCGGGTCCTGCCACTGCTTGTAGGCCCAGTGCGTCCAGCCCATCAGGTTGCGGTCGGCGACGGCGGCGTCGATCTCGACGGCGCGGACGTTGTCGGTGGCGCCCCACTCGCTGAGCAGCGGTACGGCGTGCATCCGCTCGGCCTGGGCCAGAGCGGTGGTGGTGCGCTCCTGGCTGAACTTCCAACAGTTCTCGACGTTGCCGAGCGGGAGGCCCTGGGACTCGAGGAAGACGTCCTGGCAGTAGTTGTGCCAGGAGTAGCCGAGCTGGTCCTCCCCCGGCATCGGCTCGAGGAACGTGGGCACCTGGCGGCCGGCCGCGAGCTGCTCCCACCACACGACGTTGTCGGGGTCGACCTCGCGGATGGCGCGGGTCGCCTTCTCGTAGGCCGGCTGCAGCTCCTTCGTGTAGCTCTGCCGGCAGCCGTTGGTGAAGCAGGTGAGCCACTCCAGGCCCATCCACGGCTCGTTCATCAGGTCGTAGCCCATGAGGTAGGGCTGGTCCTTCCACCAGTCGGCGGCGATGCGCCACGCGGCGGCCCAGTGGTCGACGCCCTTGTGCTTGTTGGCCCAGAACTCGTCGAAGACGAGGGAGTTCTCCGGGGTCCAGTAGCCCATGGGGAAGGGCAGGTTGATCGGCGGCAGCAGCGAGAGCAGCGCGGGACGGCGCAGCGCCCAGTCGGGGACGCCCTCGCCGCCGTACACCTCATGGAACTGGTCCTGGTGCATGTCGAGCTGCATCCAGATGCCGCGGTCGGCGAGCAGGTCCATGACCCGCTGCCAGCCCTGGCGGTACGACGGGTCGCCCGCGCCTGGTGCGGTGGGCGTGATCCCGGCCCACAGGGTGCCGAGGCGGACCGCGTTGAAGCCGTGCTCGGCGAGCCAGTCGGCGTCCGCGGCGGTGAAGCCCTCGGCGGTGGCCGGCGGGACGTAGGGGTCGAGCTTCCACACGAGGTTGAACCCGTGGACGATGACGACCCGGCCGTGCTGGTCGACGAGCCAGCGGCCCTCGCGGCGCAGCTGCGGCGGCTCCTCGTCGGCCGATGCGGTCGGGGCCGGCAGGGTGAGCGCACCGACGGTGGCCAGGACCAGCGTGGCCGCGAGCACGACCGCACGGCGCAACCGACTAGAACGTGTTGCAGGGAGCACGTCCGGCAACATACTGCACGGACGTGACCTGCGTCACTGGCTCACCTCGCGCGGCGGCGCAGCCGGACCACGGTGTCGCGGACGTGCAGCGGGCCGTCGGCGGTCTCCTGCACCCGCTCGGGGGTGTCGGCGACCTCCACCTCCCACGGCGAGCCGGGCTGGTCGACGCCGAGCGTCGTCAACACGCGCTCCGGCTCGAACAGCAGCCCGGGGCCGTGGTCGTGGCGGGCGCCGCTCTCGACGTCGTGCGGGTGGTGGGCGGTGACCAGGAGGCGTCCGCCGGGGCGGACGGCCGCCGCGACGCCGCGGTAGACGTCGTCGAAGTCCTCGACCGGCACGTGCAGGAAGCTCACCGTCACCAGGTCGAACGTGCGGCGGCCAGCCGGGCGCGGGTCGTCGAGCGCGTCGTAGAAGCCGATCCGCACGCGGTCGGCGACGCCCTCGTCCTCGGCGTGGGTCGCGACGCGGGACAGCGCGACCTGCGAGACGTCGACGGCGGTGACCTTCCAGCCCTGCTTCGCCAGCCAGATCGCGTCCGCGCCCTCGCCGCACGCGACGTCGAGCGCGGTGCCGGGTGTGAGGTCGGCGACCTGCTCGACGAGGCGCTGGTTGGGCCGGCCGCTCCAGACCCGCTCGCTGCCGGAGTAGCGCTCGTCCCAGAATCCGGCGGTGAGTGCCTCGCGGAGCCCCTCGAGCGAGTGGTCGTGCGCGTCCTCGCGGTGGTGTCGGTGCATGGGACAACTGTGTCGGTTCAGGTGGACCTGAGGTCAAGCGGGGTGGTCCGTCCGCTGTCGGCAGCGGGCATCCGCCGTGGGCAGAACCTGCTGGTCCGGGCCCTCGTCGCGACGCAGGGTGGCGCCATGAGCAACGACAACAGCCCCCGACTCTTCGACGACCGGCGCCGGCGCGAGCTCCTGCAGCAGCGGGTGGTCGTCCTCGACGGCGCCCTGGACGACGACAACGGCGTCGTGATCGCGACCCAGCTCGTCGACCTCGCGACCGAAGACCCCTCCGCCGACGTCGCGCTGTGGATCCACTCCCCCGGCGGATCGGTCCCGGCGATGCTCGCGATCCGCGACGTGATGCGCCTGGTGCCCTGCGACGTCTCGACGCTCGCGCTCGGCATCGCGTGCAGCGCCGGACAGTTCCTGCTCTCGGCGGGAACACGGGGGAAGCGACGGGCCCTGCCCCACTCGCGGATCCTCATGCACCAGGGCTCCGCCGGCATCGGCGGCACCGCCGCGGACGTCGAGCTGCAGGCCGAGGACCTGCGGCACATGCGCGACACCGTGCTCGGGCTGATCGCCCAGGACACCGGCCAGCCGGTGGAGCGGGTCTTCGAGGACTCGCTGCGCGACCGCTGGTACACCGCGAGCGAGGCCCTGGAGTACGGCTTCGTCGACGAGGTGGTCACCTCCTTCGACACCGTCGCCCCGCCGGTACGACGCTCGGTCGGCCTCGGCACCTTCGTGGCAGGAGCGGCGCGATGAGCAGCTACACGATCCCCAACGTCATCGCCCAGCACCCGCGCGGCGAGCGGATCATGGACGTCTACTCCCACCTGCTGACCGAGCGGGTCGTCTACCTCGGCACCGCGATCGACGCCGGCGTGGCGAACGCCCTCGTCGCGCAGCTGCTCTTCCTCGAGGCCGACAACCCGGACCGCGACATCCAGCTCTACGTCAACTGCGAGGGAGGCGACCCGAGCGCGATGCTCGCGGTCCTCGACACGATGCAGTACGTGCGGCCGCAGGTGGCCACGACCTGCGTGGGCCAGGCCGTCGCGGTGGGCGCCGTGCTGCTGGCCGCCGGTGCCCCGGGCAAGCGCTCGGCGCTGCCCCACGCGCGGGTGGTGCTGCACCAGCCGGCCGCGCAGGGGCGCGGCCCGATCCCGGACCTCATCCTCCAGGCCGACGAGGTGGTCCGGGTCCGGTCCGAGATCGAGAAGGTGCTGTCGCGGCACACCGGCCAGGACGTCGCGACGCTGCGCGCCGACACCGACCACGACCGCGTGTTCACGGCCGAGGCCGCGCGGGAGTACGGCCTGGTCGACCAGGTGATCGCCGAGCGCCCGGCGCTCGCCTGACCGCCCGGGCGCGGGCCGTGGCCGACCGGGCGGTCAGGCGACGAGCGCCAGGGCGCTCGCGCCGCCGACCGGCCGCAGCGGGCGGGCCGGCCCCACGTCATACAGCTCACCGACGACGGCGGAGGTGATCTCCAGCAGCGAGCTGCCCAGCGCGCCGGTCACCGCGGCGATCATCTCGCTGCTCGGCTCCTTGAGCCCGCGCTCGATCTCGGAGAGGTACTGCGGCGAGATCCCCGCCCGCTCCGCGGTCTCCGTCAGCGTCCAGCCCCGCTCGCGCCGCGCCCGCCTGAGCTCGCGCCCCAGCAGGTCCCGCCAGAGGGGTTCGGTGTCGGTCCCGGTGTCGTCGGCCATGCTTCATCGTAGGTCGACCTCCACCCGCTTCCGCGTGGTCGCCGGGGACTTCTGCTCTGGGCAGAATCAACACTGTTGGTTGAGGTGCGAGGCCAGCCCCCGCCGGTGGTTGAGGTGCGAGGCCGCCCGCGGCCGAGCCCCCGCCGGTGGTTGAGGTGCGAGGCCGCCCGCGGCCGAGCCTCGAAACCACCCGCCCCGGTTCACCGGACTGTGCCGGGCACAGCCCGCCTCGTGGGGCCCGGAGGTTTCGAGGCTCGGCGCCGG
>NZ_VLJQ01000125.1:0-20090 GCF_007829375.1 Nocardioides sp. J9
CCCCCGCCGTCAAGGACGTCGCTGCGCTCCGCCGCTACGCGGTCGCTTCGCGATCCTTGACCGCGGGGCCCTGACGGACGGCAGGCGGCGCGCTTGCCGGCACGGACTGCGTGTCTCCCGGTGGTTGAGGTGCGACGAGCGCCRGCGAGGAGCCTCGAAACCTCCGGGCCTGCCTGGCGGGCTGTGGTGGCGGCGGTTCCCCGCACCGGGTCCGCGACGTACCGTCGAGGGCATGACTCCTGCCGACCTCCTGGCCGACTCCTTCGGCCGTGTCCTCGAGAGCGTCGAGGCGGTGCTGGACGGGGCGAGCGACGAGCAGCTCGCGCACCGGCCGGACCCCGACGCCAACAGCATCGGGTGGCTGGTGTGGCACCTGACCCGGGTGCAGGACGACCACGTCGCGGACGTCGCGGGGCAGGAGCAGGTGTGGACCGGAGGCGGGTTCGAGGACCGGTTCGGGTTGCCGCTGAGCCCGGGTGACATCGGCTACGGCCACAGCAGCGAGGAGGTCGGGCTGGTGCGCGCGTCGGCCGGCCTGCTGGCGGAGTACTACCGCGCGACGCACGCGCGCACGCTGGAGTACGTCGCCACGGTGACCGGCAACGACCTCGACCGGGTCGTCGACGAGCGGTGGGACCCGCCGGTGACGCTCGGGGTGCGGCTGGTCAGCGTGGTCAACGACTGCACGCAGCACGTCGGGCAGGCGGCCTACCTGCGCGGGTTGGTCGACCGCGCCGGCTGACCGGACCGGCTGACAGCGCCGGCAGGCCTCAGGCCAGGCTGCGGATGATGGCGCCCGCCGGTCCGGTCGGGGCCGCGCGGAAGCCGGTGCCGGCCCACAGGTGCAGGCGGTGCGGGTCGCCGGCAGCGGCGGCGGCACGACGCAGGCCCCGGGTCAGGTGGTGCAGCTCGGGATAGCCGAGCGGTGCCAGGGCGTCGTACCGCTCGACGAAGGCGTTGCGCAGCGCCCGCGCGGGACGACCGGTGAAGGCGTGGGTGACCACGGTCGTGGTGAACGCCGGGTCGGCGAGTGCGGCGCGGTGGGTGGCCGAGGTGCCCGCCTCGTCGGCGCGCAGCAGGAGCGTGCCGACGGCGACCGCCTCCGCCCCCGCCGCGAGCAGGTCGCGGACGGCGTCGGGGCCGTCCACCCCGCCGCCGGCCACCACGGGCAGCCGCGTGGCTGCCCGGACCTGCCGGACCACGTCCGCGGTCGGGGCGTCGCCGGGCCGGCGGCCCGGGTCGAAGGTGGCGCTGTGCCCGCCGGCGCGTGGTCCCTGCACGACGAGCCCGTCGACGCCGGCCTCCTCGGACTGGCGTGCCTCGTCCGCGGTCGTCACCGACGCCAGCACCCGGGAACCGGCCCGGCGGAGGCGGGCGACGTCCGCGGCCGGCGGGAGGCCGAAGGTGAGCGAGACGAGCGGGACCGGGTCGGCGACCAGCAGGTCGAGCTTGGCGGGCCAGGCGTCGTCGTCGTGCTGCGGCTCGGCGGGCAGCTCCACGCCCGGGTCGGCGGCGTCGGCGGCCAGGGCCGCACGGAAGGCGTCGTACGACGCGCGGTCGACCGCGCCGGGCTGGGGCACGAAGAGGTTCACCCCGAACGGCCGACCCGTCGCCCGGGCCTCGCCGAGCAACGCCTCGAGCGCAGCGGGCGACAGGTAGCCCGCGGGCAGGAAGGCGAAACCGCCGGCGTCGGTGACGGCGGTGGCGAGGGCGACGGTCGACGGCCCGCCGGCCATCGGAGCGGCGACGACGGGCAGGTCGGTGTCGAGCAGGCTCACCCGTCCAGTCTGGCGCGAGACGCCACCCGGTAGCGCACGAAGGACGGCACGAGGAGCGCCGCGGCGACGGTGAGCACCACGACCAGCACGCCCCCACCGGTGGCCGCGGCCGCCGTGCCGACGGCCACGGCGGTCGCGCCGTGCGTGACGTCGGCGATGCGGGGGCCTCCGGCCACCACGACGATGAAGATCCCCTGCAGGCGGCCGCGGACCTCGTCGGCCGCCGCGCTCTGCAGCATCGCGCTGCGGAAGGCGGCCGAGGCCATGTCGGCCGCCCCGCCGACCACGAGCATGAGGACGGCCAGCAGCAGCCAGGGGCGTGCCGAACCCGAGGTCAGGTCGGCGCCGAGGACGGCCAGGCCGAAGCCCGCCATCGCCACGCCCCACACGACGATGCACCAGATGACGGCCCTGCCCTGTGCGGTGACCCGCGAGACCCACCCCGAGAAGATCCCGCCGAGCACGGCGCCGGCCGGGATGCCGGCGAAGAGCAGGGCGAAGGCCAGCCCGCCCTCCTCCGGGCCGAGGAAGCTCTCGTGCGCGATCTCGGGGAAGAGCGCCCGCGGCATGCCGAAGACCATCGCGATGATGTCGACGACGAAGGACATCATCAGCACCGGGTGGCGGCGCAGGTAGGCGATGCCCTCCGCGACCGACCGCAGGCCGGGCGTGCCGGTGACGCCCTCGACGGGCAGCCGCGGCAGCCGTACGACGGCGAAGAGCGTCGCGAACAGGCAGACCGCGTCGGCGAGGTAGAGCCAGGCGTAGCCGGTGAACGGGATCAGCACCCCGGCCACGAGCGGGCCGCCGATCGCACCGGCCTGGACGACCGTCATGTTCAACGAGTTCGCCGCGGGCAGCACGTCCACGTCGAGCAGGCGCGGCAGCACCGCGGAGCGGGTCGGCTGGTTCACGGCGAAGAACGCCTGCTGGACGGCGAACAGCGACAGCAGCACCCACACGTTGCCGAGGTCCAGCGCCGCCTGCAGCCAGAACAGCGCGGCCGTCGCGATCAGGCCGGACGTCGTGATGACCAGGATCGTGCGCCGGTCGAAGTGGTCCGCGAGCGCCCCGCCCCACAGGCCGAACACCACCAGCGGCACGAGGCCGAAGACGCCGGTCAGGCCGACGTACGCCGACGAGCCGGTCTCGGAGTAGATCTGCGCCGGCACCGCGACCACGGTCAGCTGCGCACCGACCACCGTGATGATGTTGGCCAGCCACAGCCGCCGGAAGTGCGGGTTCTGCAGCGGCCGCGTGTCGGCCAGCATCCCGCGAAGGCTCACCGGGTCAGGCTACGGACGGCGGCCGGGACCCGATGAATCCACGCCGCTGCGCGGGTCAGCACAGCCATGGGCACCTCAGCAGGGGGCGGGCCGCCGCACGGCGTCGGGCTGCTCGGCATCACCTTCACCGAGACGCTGCGCCGCAGCGACGCACCCGGCGGCTGGACCTACGTGGTCTGGCCCGAGTCGGCCGCGCGGTTCGGCACCCGCGGCCGGGTCAAGGTGCGCGGCACCGTGGACGACGTGCCGTTCGAGACCTCGTTCATGGCCCTGGGCGACGGCAACCACAAGCTGCCCGTGGCCAACGGACTGCGGGTCGAGAGCGGCAAGGAGGCCGGCGACACCGTCGAGGTGCACCTGACCGCGCGGCTCAGCTGACCGGGCGGCTCAGCTGACCGGGCGGCTCACCTGACCGGCGGCCAGCAGTAGCGGTGGTGCGGCACCTTCTCGAGCTCCGTGGTGTCCCAGCTGTTGCCGTCGACGAAGTCGGCGATCCCCTCCACCGTGCGCACCAGCGCGCCGAGGGCCCCGCGGCCGAGCGCGCCCTGCCCGCTGACCGGCCCCCGCACCGCCGTGCCGACGTGCAGCTGGGCCTGCAGCACGTCCTGCTGGTACGCCGCCCAGCGGGCCCGGCCCTCGGCGTACTCCGGCGCGTCGCGGTAGACGACCACCACCCGCGTCCCGCCCCGGAAGCGCCGCCGCAGCTCGCCGTCGGCGGCCGGCTCCTTCTCCGACATCGTGCTGACGACGTGGAGGCTGCCGCCGATGATGTTCTCCGGCTGGTCGCCGCTCACCTGGGCGCTGAAGCAGTCGGACGGCCGGACGCCGACGATCTCGAGGTAGGCCTTCAGCAGCTCCGCGCCGGTGAGGGGCAGGTAGGGGAACGACGACGGCACGACGGCCCGCTGGTCGGGCCGCGGCACCACCGCGCGGCGTACCTCCAGCCAGTTGAGGACCTCCACGTGCACGCCCGGCGCGGGCAGCACCTGGAGCGGACGGGCGGCCCGCATCCCGTCCCAGGTGCCGTCAGCGGCGCCGGCCGGGTGCAGCACCACGACGCCGGTGACGCCGACCATCACGTAGGGCGGGGAGCTCTCGTCGCCGGAGCCGGCGTCCACCGCGACCCGGCGGGCGATGCCCAGGCACTGGTCCGGGCCGAGCCCGGCGCGGGCCAGGAACTCCAGGCCGAGGTCCTCGTCGAGGATCCCGGGCTCGCCGGCCCGGCGGGCGGCCCACGTCTCCCGGGCGTCGAACAGGGCGATGCCTGCCGGGGGTGCGGCCGGCAGGGGACCGGTGGCGGCGTGCACCACCTCCCACTCGACGATCGACGACTTGCGGATGCCGAAGCCGCCGGGCACGTGGTCGGGTACCCGCGCGACGCCGTACACGAGGTCCGGGCGACCGGACAGGCCCGAGCTGCCCAGCCAGGCAGCCAGCTCCTCCAGCGACCGCTTCGGGTCGGTGGTGATCCGGGTGACCACGACCGGGCTGCGCCCGTCTGCGAGGTACGGCGTGCGCGCCTCGTCGCGTCCCGCGCGCTCGTGCGCCGCCTGGGTCGCGGGGTCGGCGCTCACCGGCGGCGCCGGTGGCGGCGGGAGCGACCGCCCGTGGACGGTCTCGCTCAGCGCGTCACGGAAGCCGTCGGCGGCGAGGCGCAGGTGCGCGCCGATGCCGAAGGAGAGCATGTTCTCCCGGTCGGGAAGGGGACCGTAGAGGTGCTCGCCGGCGGGGCCGAGCAGGACCCGCCGGGCGCGCGCGTCGGCGATCGTCTGGTCGACGCTTGCCTGCGCGTGGGCCATCGCCTCGTCGTACGCCGCTCGCTGCTCGGGGGTGAGCGCCGCCAGCTGCTCGGGGGTGAGCCGGCCGCCGTTGGCCAGCGCCTCGCGGCTGGCAGCGAGCCCCTGGCGGATCGCGCCCGGGGTCAGCGCCTGGCCGATCTGCTTCAGCTTCCGCAACACGCTCCGAGCGTGCCCTCCCCGGTCCCGGGCGGCAACGGTCCGCCCCGACGTGAGACCTCCGTGAGACGCAGCGGGACAAGGGACCGATGAGAAAAGCGGTGGCAGGCTGTCGTACCGGGGGGCCACCGTTCGTGGTGGTGACGAGGGCGGTCGCCAGGACCGCCCGGCCAACCGGAGGAGACGACCCATGACGCAGTACCTGCTCAGCGTGCACGGCAGCGAAGAGGACTACGCGAACATCGATCCCCAGGAGGTCACCGAGATGGTCGCCGCCGTCGACCGCTTCAACGACAAGCTCCAGGCCGACGGCGTGTGGGTCTTCGCCGGAGGCCTCGAGACGGCCAGCACGGCCAGCGTCGTCGACGCGTCGGCGGGCGACACGGTGGTGACCGACGGGCCCTACCTCGAGACCAAGGAGCACATCGGCGGCTTCTGGATCCTCGAGCTGCCGGACCGCGAGACCGCGCTCCGGTACGCCGCGGAGGGCTCGGTCGCCTGCCGGGGCAAGGTCGAGGTCCGCCCGTTCCAGGCCGAGCCGCCGAGCGCGTGACCGGGGCTGCCGCGGAGGCGCGAGCGGCCGTCGAGCGGATCTTCCGCGAGGAGTACGGCCGGATCATCGCCTCGCTGGTCCGCCGCTTCGGCGACATCGACATCGCCGAGGAGGCTGCCGGCGAGGCCCTGGTCGCCGCGCTCGAGAAGTGGCCCGAGGGCGGCGTACCGCCCAACCCCGGGGGCTGGCTGACCACCACGGCCGGCAACCGGGCCATCGACAAGCTGCGCCGCGAGAAGTTGCGCGAGTCCAAGCACGAGGCTGCCGTGGTCATCCAGGACGACACCCCGCACGAGCCGGTCGGCGCGGTCGTCGACGACCGGCTCCGGCTGATCTTCACCTGCTGCCACCCGGCACTGGCGCCCGAGGCGCGGATCGCGCTCACCCTGCGCCTGCTCGGCGGCCTGACCGTCGCCGAGGTCGCCGCCGCCTTCCTGGTGCAGGAGACCACGATGGCGCAGCGGATCACCCGCGCCAAGGCCAAGATCAAGGGCGCCAACATCCCCTACCGCGTCCCGGAGGCCGAGGACCTGCCCGGCCGCGTCGGCACGGTGCTGGCGGTCCTCCTGCTGATCTTCAACGAGGGCTACCTGTCCTCCGGGGACGGCGACCCGGTCCGCGCCGAGCTCACCGGCGAGGCGATCCGGCTGGCCCGGATCCTCCACCAGCTGCTGCCCGACGACCCCGAGGTCACCGGGCTGCTCGCCCTGCTGCTGCTCACCGAGGCGCGCCGCGCCGCCCGGGTGCGCGGCGGCGAGCTGGTCACGCTCGAGGAGCAGGACCGCGGCGGGTGGGACCGCGAGCTCATCGCCGAGGGCCACGCCCTGGTCCGCCAGTGCCTCGCCCGGAACCAGCCGGGGCGCTACCAGCTGCTCGCCGCGATCAACGCCGTGCACACCGACGCCCCGACGGCCGCCGCCACGGACTGGTCGCAGGTCGCCGCGCTCTACGACCAGCTCGCGCACCTCGACCCCTCGCCGATCGTGGCCCTCAACCGGGCCGTCGCGATCGCGGAGCTCGACGGCCCCGAGGTGGCGCTGGCGATCGTCGACCGGTTGCCGCTCGAGTCCTACCACGCGTGGCACGCCACGCGGGCCGAGCTGCTGCGGCGGCTGGGCCGCTCCGCGGAGAGCCGGGCGGCGTACGACGCCGCGCTGGCCGTGTGCGACAACACCGCCGAGCGCGCCTACCTCACCCGCAAGCGCGGGGAGCTGGTCGGCGGCTAGCCGGGCTCCTCACCGGGGGCGTCGACGCGGGGCAGCCACATCACGAAGCGGGTGGTGGGGCTGGCGGTGTCCAGCGACAGGTGGCCGCCGCACAGCTCGGCCAGGTCGGCGGCGACGGCGAGGCCGATGCCGTGGCCGGCGCCGTCCCGGCTGGTCACCCCGCGCCGGAAGACGTCGGGGCCCAGGGTGCGGGTACCCTCGTCCGCGACCGCGATCTCGAGGTGCGTGCCGGCGTCGCGCGCCTCGACGGTGATCGCACCGCTGCCGTGGACCCGCGCGTTCTCGACCAGCACGTCGAGGACCTGCTCCACGGCGCCGGTGGCGGCCCGGGTGCGGGCGGTGCCGTCCGTGTCGACGACGAGCTCCCGGCCGTCCGCCGCCAGCGTGGTCTGCCAGCGCACGGCGGCCGCGAGCACCAGGCTGTCGAGCGCGACCACCTCCTGGTCGTCCAGCCGCCGCCCGCGGGCGAGGTCGAGCAGCTCGTCGATCGCCGCGCTGAGGCGGTCCAGCTCGGCGATCCCGCGCTCCAGCTCGGCCCGCACCTCGGGCGCGGTCTCGGGCCACAGCGTCAGGTCCTCCAGCCCCAGCCGCAGCGCCGTGACCGGCGTCCGCAGCTGGTGCGAGGCGTTCGCGGCGAACTCGCGCTCGCGCCGGACCAGCGCGTCGAGGCGGCTGGCCGCGCCGCGCAGGGACGCGCCGATGGCCTCCGCCTCCGGCACCCGGTACGACGGCACGTCGATGTCGAAGCGGCCGTGGCCGAGCTCGCGGGAGTGGACGGCGAGCTCCTGGAACGGGCGCGACATCCGGCGCGCCAGCGCGAAGCCGAACAGTGCGGAGCCGAGGCCGAGGACGAGGCCGAGCAGCACCAGCGGGGTGATCGCCTTGCGGACGCCGGAGGCCACGGTGTCGCCGGAGACACTCAGGTGCAGCGCGCCCCCGCCGGGGAGGTCGCGGACGACCTCGATGCCGCCGTCGGCGTCCTCGGCGCCACCGGCGACCAGCACCTCGCCCTGCGCGGGCAGGTACTCCACGCGGTCGGCGCCGGTGAGCCCGTGCTCGAGCAGCTCCACGTCGACGTCGCCGCCGCGCTCGCGCCGCTCCTCGACCAGGCCCTCGAGTGCGGCGGCGGTGCTGTCGAGGGTGGTCCACTCCTGCTCGCGCACGAGGTCGGCGAGGAAGTAGGCCCGCGGCACGCCGTACAGGCCGATGACGGCGAGGGTCAGGCCGACGAAGGCGATGACCAGCCGCTCACGCATCGGCGCGGGCGTCCTCGAGCCGGAAGCCGACGCCGCGGACGGTGCCGAGGGTGATCGGCGCGTCGGCGTCCTGCAGCTTCTGCCGCAGGCGGCCGATGGTGGCGTCGAGGGTCTTGGTGGAGCCGAACCAGTTCTCGTCCCACACCTTCGCCATCAGCGTCTCGCGGCTCACGACGGCGCCCCGGTTCTCGTCGAGCAGGGCGAGGACGTCGAACTCCTTGGCCGTGAGGGCGAGCTCGGCGTCGGCGACCCAGGCGCGGCGGCCCGCACGGTCGAGGCGGAACCCGGGGCGGGCAGGAGGGACCGGGGTGCTCGCCGGCGCCGGGGCAGCCGTGCCCGGTCCGGGGTCGGCGGGGGCGTCGACGACGGCCGGCCGGTGGGCGCGGCGGAGCAGGGCCCGCACCCGGGCCAGCAGCTCGGAGAGGCTGAACGGCTTGGCGAGGTAGTCGTCGGCGCCGACGTCGAGGCCCACCACCCGGTCCAGCTCGCCGGCGCGGGCGGTGAGGATGACGATCCCGCCGGCGTAGCCGTCGGCGCGGAGCCGGCGGCACACGTCGAGGCCGTCCATGTCGGGCAGGCCCAGGTCGAGCAGCACGAGGTCGACGCCGCCGTCCGCCACCCGCGCGACCGCGGGCTCCCCGGCGGCGACCCGTTCGACGTCGTACCCCTCGCGCTGGACGGCTCGGACCAGGGGGGCGGCGATGGCGTCGTCGTCCTCGACGATCAGCAGGCGCACGGGCACTCACCGAGCATAGGGGGACCCCGGAGGCACGACGGCCGAGCGCGCCCGGGCACGACGGTCGACGTCGAGCGCCACCAGCACGCCGAGCACCAGCACGATGGTCGCCCCCTCCTGGACGCCGAGGCCGGTCCTGGCCTGCCCCGGGAGCCCGACGGCCAGGGCGAGCCCGGTGGCGAGCAGCTGCGCCCCGACGACGACCACGACCGGCAGCCGCGTCTCCAGGCAGCTGCGCCGCGACAGCGCGACCGCCGCGACGAGGGTGACCGGCGCCAGCACCGCGGCCGTGACCGACGCGCCTCCCGGCCCGACGCCGACGGCCCGGCCCAGCTCGCCGGTGCCGAGCAGCACCGCCAGCAGGACGGCGACCCGGGTGGCGACGGTGTGGCGGTCCATCAGAAGTCCCGGTCCGCTCCACCGGTCTCGGTGACCGGGGTGGTCGAGCAGGCACCGCCGGCAACCGAGGTGGCCGCACCCGAGGGGCTCCACACCATGCTCGGCGTGGTGGTGACGGTACGCAGGCCGGACCCGGACGACACCGCGCCCAGGACGATCGTGACGACCGTGCGCTCGGTGCCGTCGACGGTGACCGTGGTCGCGGTCATGGTCGCGTTGAAGGAGACCTGCTTCTTCGTCTTCACGTAGTCCTCGCGCAGCGCCACCGAGCCGAGGTTCACGGCTCCGTTGCCGCGCAGGACGTCGACCACGTCGTTCTTCGGACCGTAGGCGAGACCGTTGGCGTTGCCGTCCCGCAGGCGCAGGGTGACCGGCACGGCAGCGCCGTTCCAGCCGGCCGAGAGGCTGGCCGGGGTGACGACCTCGCTCCAGGTCAGGGTGAGCGTGTCGCCGGCGTCGAGGCGGCCGGCGGTGCCGTCGCCGTTCGTGGCCTGGACGTCGATCGCCCGCAGCGGGCTGTTGTCGACCTTGCGGGTCAGCACCGCCGAGGTGGTGGCGCCGCCGCGGCCGTCGAGCAGGACGGCGCGCAGGTCGTGGTTGCCGTCGGCGACGGTGCGGGTGTCCCACGTGCAGGAGTACGGCGCCGCGGTGGCCGTGCACAGGTCGGTCCAGCTGCTGCTGCCGCTCGCCGCGTGCTGGATCCGCACGGAGGTCACGCCGGCGGTGGAGTTGGCCTGCGCGGTCACGGCGACCGTCCCGCTGAGGGTGGTGCCGGGGTTGTCCAGGGAGACCGAGGAGACGGTGTTGTCGACGACGCGACCTGTGACGGCCGCGGAGGTCGTGGTGTTGCCGGCGACGTCGGTGGCGACGGCGCGGAACGAGTAGGTGCCGTCGGCCAGCGTGGTGGTCGCGACGCGGCAGGTGTACGGCTCCGCGGTGGTCGTGCACAGCGGCTGCCAGGTGCTGGTGCCGCTGCGCTGGTGCTGCAGCGCGACCTGCTGGACACCGGAGTGGGCGTCGGAGGCGGCGGCGCCGAAGGTCACCGTGCCGCTCAGGGGCGAGCCGGGGTCGGTCATCGAGACGGTCGGGGCGAGGTTGTCGACCTGGACGTCGGTGATGACCGCCGAGGTGGCGGTGGTGAGCAGGAAGGTGGCGACGGCGCGCAGGTCGTACTCACCGTTGGCGAGGCCCGTCGTGCTCCACGTGCAGGCGAACGGTGCGGACAGCCCGGAGCACAGCGGCTTCCAGGCCGTCGTGCCGGCGGGGGCGTACTGCACGGTGACGCTCCACGCCAGTAGGCCGCCGTTGAAGACGGTGGCGCTCATCGACACGTTGCCGCGGACCACCTCGCCGGGGTCGGAGAGCACCACGAGCACGTTGTTGGCCACGGTGGTGCGGACGACCTCGGAGACGGTGGTGTATCCCGCGCCGTTGGTGGCGCGGGCGCGCAGGTCGTAGGTGCCGTCGGCCATCGAGCCGGTGGCCCAGCTGCAGGTGTACGGCGCGACCGTGTCGGTGCACAGCGTGGCCCACGACGTCGTGCCGGGGGCGAGGTACTGCAGGGTGACCGAGGAGATGCCGGACTCGGCGTCGCTGGCGGTGGCGGCCAGGGTGACCGTGCCCTGGACGGGCGTGCCGGGCGAGGTGACGGCGACGGCCGGCGCGGTCCAGTCGGCGGCGGCGCGGACCGTGCCGACGTTGGCGCTGGTGCTGGTGAACGTCGCGTCCGAGAACCCGCTGAACAGCCGGGCGGACCCGGTCAGCACGACGAGGCCGAGGAGCACGATCGCGGTGGTGCGACGCATGTCGGTCCTTCCGGTGCCGGGCCCGCTGGGCGGTGCCTGGGCTGGTGGCTGGGTGGTTGCTGGGTGGTTGCTGCTGGCGTGCGGGAGGCGGGCTGTCCCTGGTGCCTCCAACGCTAGGGAGGGGCGACCCACGGCCGGTCGACACGACCTCCACGCGCTCTCCACAAAACGGAACAGGCGGCGTTCCCCCGGCCCCACGCCGGGGGAGCGCCGCGCCTCGCTGGGTGCTGGTCAGGCCGGCCGGGCGGCGCCCGGACCTGTCCCCGGTGCGGGGTCGGGGCGCGTGCGCACGGCGGCCACCAGCTGGCCGAGGCTGAGCAGGGCGACCAGGCCGGCCGGGAGGCCGACGACGAGGAGTCGCACCTGCGGGTCGGCCAGCGCGATGAGCGCGTAGCCGACGTACGGGACCGAGTAGGCCACGACCGGCTGCTCGTCCGCGGTGAGCGAGAACCGCCAGGGGTCCGGGTCCGGGTTCGCGTCGCCCTGCGTCCGCAGCACCTGGGCGCCCTCGGGGGAGCGACCGATGGAGACGATGCGGTGCGTGACCAGCGAGGTGACGCCGGACGCGGGCGGCGGCTGGTAGGTGATCACGTCGCCGACCTCCAGGTCGGCGGCGGGGACCTGCTCCTCGAAGACGATGGACCCCTTGTCGTAGGTCCCCGCCATCGAGCCGCCGGTGATCACGTACCGCTCGTGCCCCAGCAGCGACGGCAGCACGTAGGCGATGCCGAGCAGCGTCACCGCCACCAGCAGGAGGTTGCCCGTGGCCCCGAGGGCCCGGTGGAGCCGGGTGCGTCGGTGCTCGGCCATGGTGGTCTCCTGGTGGTGTCGGTGGTGTCGGTGGTGTCGGTCGTGTCGGTGCTGCCAGTGGGTGGCTCAGTGCCGGGGCCGGTCAGGGATCACTGCTCGTAGGTGTCGCCGTCGAGCTGGATCGAGTCCCACTGGTACGACGCGGAGGCGGTCTTGCCCTGGTCGGCGTTCGGGGTGCCGGCGGCGAGCTTCACGGTGAACTTGTAGGTGTTCGCGACACCGGCCTGGACGACGCCGAGGTCGGTCTTCGTGCCGTCGACGAGGCCGCCGAAGGTGCCGTTGTAGACCGAGGCGCCGGTGGTGGTGTTGGTGATCGCCAGGGTCAGGTTCGAGCCGGTGAAGGAGTTGGCCGACGCGGTCTCGGTGAGGCTGAAGGTGGCCGGCAGGCTGCCGGTGTTGGTCAGCGTGAGCGAGCCGTTGAGGGTGTCGCCCGGCTTCATGTTGGCCAGGTCGAAGACGGCGCCGCCGTCCTTGGAGTTGCTCTGCGACAGCGTGCCGGAGGTGACGGCGCTGATCGTGTTGCTGGACTGCGAGGTGAAGGTGGCACCCGAGCCCACGGCGATCGCGCCGGCGGCGGCGAGGGTGGCGAGCGGGACGAGGACCTTCTTGGACATCTGCATGGGAGCTTCTCCTGTGGTGGTGGCGGGGGCTGTTCCCCGATGACCAGAACTCTTCCAAGGCGCGCTCCACACGAGGTCCACACGAAGTCCTCGCGATCTCCCCCGCTCCTCCACGGTTCGGCACACCCCGCCGTGGAGCTCCACACGATCTCCACGAACGCTCCCCGGCGGCGGCTGGCGGCCGCTCGTACCCTGTCGTCATGACGCTCGCCCCGCTCGCGCTCCCGACCTCGTCCGACGCCTGGCCCGACTGGATCAGGGAGCGCTCGGCGGCCGAGCTCGCCCGCGCGACCGAGCTCGTCGACGGGCTGCGGACGGCGCCGCCCGCCGACCCCGTCGAGGTGCTGCGCCAGTGGGACCGGGCGTCGGGCCACCTCGGCAACGTCGCCGCGCTCGGCTCGCTCTTCGGCAACGTGCACCCGCAGGAGCCCGCGCGCGACCTCGCGGACGGCGTCGAGCAGGAGGCGTCGCGGCTGGCGACGCAGTGGAGCCTGGACCGCGGGCTGTACGACGTGTTCGCCGCCATCGAGGACGACGCGGTCGCCCATGACCCGCTCGCGCAGCGGCTGCTGCACAAGGTGCGCGACGACTTCCGCCGCTCCGGCGTGGACAAGGACGAGGAGACCCGCGCCCGGATCACCGCCGTCCGGGAGCGGATCACCGAGCTCGACCAGGAGTTCAGCCGGGTCACCCGCGACGACGTGCGCAGCATCCGGGTGCGGCCCGAGCAGCTCGACGGCATGCCGGCCGACTGGCTGGAGGCCCACCCCGCCGACGAGGACGGCCTGGTGACCGTCACCACCGACTACCCCGACTCGGTGCCGGTGCGGATGTTCGCCCACGACCAGGACGTGCGCCGTGACATCACCGTCGCGTCCCTCGAGCGCGGGTGGCCGACCACGGAGCCGTTGCTCACCGAGCTGTTCGACCTGCGCCACGAGCTCGCCACGACCGTCGGCTACCCCGACTGGCCGTCGTACGACGCGGACGTGAAGATGATCGGCAAGGGCTCCGCGATCCCCGAGTTCATCGACCGGATCGCCGAGGCGGCCGAGGAGCCGATGCGCCGCGACCTCGACCAGCTGCTCACGCGCTACCGGCAGGACTTCCCGGACGCGACCGAGGTCCCCGGCTACGACTACCAGTACTACGCCGAGCTGGTCCGCTCCGAGCAGTACGCCGTCGACTCCCAGCGGGTGCGCACCTACTTCGACTTCGGCAAGGTCCGCCAGGGCCTGCTCGACGTGACCGGCCGGCTCTTCGACCTGTCGTACCGCGAGGTCGACGTGCCGGTCTGGCACGAGGAGGTCACCGCCTACGAGGTCGACAAGGACGGCCGCACGATCGGCCGGATCTACCTCGACCTGCACCCGCGCGAGGGCAAGTACAAGCACGCTGCGCAGTTCACCCTCACCGACGGCGTCGCCGGGGAGCAGCTGCCCGAGGGCGTGCTGGTGTGCAACTTCTCCCGCGGCCTGATGGAGCACGACCACGTCGTCACGCTCTTCCACGAGTTCGGCCACCTGCTGCACCACGTGCTCGCCGGCCACGGCGACTGGTTCCGCTTCGCCGGCGTCGCCACCGAGTGGGACTTCGTCGAGGCGCCGAGCCAGATGCTCGAGGAGTGGGCGTGGCACGCCGACGTGCTGCGCACCTTCGCCACCGACGAGGCCGGCGAGCCGATCCCGGCCGACCTCGTCGCCGCGATGCGCGCCGCCGACGACTACGGCAAGGGCATCTACGCCCGCACCCAGATGTTCTACGCGGCGATCTCCTACTGCTTCCACGCCGACCGCGCGCTGCCCTCCGGCCAGGTGCCCGACCTCACCGACCGGATGGTCGAGCTGCAGGCCCGGTACGCCGCGCTGCCCTACCTGCCCGGCACGCACATGTTCGCCAGCTTCGGCCACCTCGGCGGCTACAGCTCGGCCTACTACACCTACATGTGGTCGCTGGTCATCGCGAAGGACATGTTCAGCGCCTTCGACGACGGTGCCCTCTTCGACCAGGCGGTCGCGCACCGCTACCGCGACAAGGTGCTCGTCCCCGGCGGCAGCGCCGACGCCGCCGACCTCGTCGCCGACTTCCTGGGCCGGCCGTTCGCCTTCGACGCCTACGCCGCCTGGCTCGCGCGGTAACGGGTCCCGCACCCCCAGGCTCCTGCACCCGGGGCCCTTGCACCGGCACCACACCCGGCGTACCATTGCGATATATCGCGACATGAACACGAACTGTTCCTGCGATATCTCGAACTGACGAGAGGACCTACCGGCCCTCCACCTCACGAAGGAGGTCCCCATGGGACGCCACCACCACATGTTCTTCGGACCCGACGACCGCAGCCCCTGGGGCGAGCCGCGCGGGTTCCAGCGCCGCGGACGCGGCGACTTCGGCCCCGGGCCCTGGGGCGCCTGGGGCGAGCCCCGCGGCGGCCGCCACGGGGCCCTCGACGTGCGGCGCGCGGCGAACGAGCGCGAGGAGTCGCCCAACGGCTACCAGGTCATCCAGCAGATCACCGAGCGCAGCGGCGGGGTGTGGAAGCCCAGCCCCGGCTCGGTCTACCCGACCGTCCAGCAGCTCCTCGACGAGGAGCTCGTCGAGAACGACGAGGCCGGCCGTCGCGGCATGCGGCTGACGCCGAAGGGCGCGGCCTGGTGCCAGGAGCACGCCGACGAGCTCGCCGCCGTCTGGGTGCCCTTCGACCGGCACCGCGAGCAGGCTGCCCGCGCCACCGCCGGCCCGTCCGGCAACGCCGACATCAAGGCCGAGATCGGCCAGGTCATGAGCGCCGTGTGGCAGATCGTGACCGCGGGCTCCGACAGCCAGCGCCGGGCCGCGGTCGACGTCCTCGTCGAGGCCCGCCGCAGCCTCTACGGCATCCTCGCCGACGGCCCCGAGGCCGACGTGGTCGACGACGGTGCCGACGACGGTGCTGATGACGGTGCCGACGAGGACGAGGCCGGCCCGACCGAGGCCTGAGCCACCACCCGGGCTGACGGCACCCCGCACCCCGGGGCGCCAGGGTCACGCAGCAGCGGCCCCGCACGAGAGCCGTGCGGGGCCGCTGTCGTGCCGCGATGCCGTCAGCCGACCACCAGCTGGTCGGCGAGCAGGACCCGGGCGCGGTCCGGCGCGGTGACCTGCTCGCGCCCGCACGTCCCGGCGGCATCGCACCGGACCAGCGCCGACCTCTCGCCGTCCAGCGAGACGACGTGGCCGTCACGGGCCCAGGCCGAGACCGGGCCGACCCCCGCCAGCGGGACCGGGTCTCCGCCGGAGACCGGCACCAGCGCGCTGGTCGCGCTGCCCTCCTCGGTCTGGCCCAGGGTCAGCACCTGCCGCCCGTCCGGCGAGACCACGGCGTCGATGCCGTCGATGCCGTCGCTGCCGAGCCGGCGCAGCACGCGGTCGGCGTCGACGTCGTACACGAGCCACTCGCCGTCCTCGGCGCCCGCGTCGTCCAGCGCGGTGGCGATGCCGTCGTGGACGGAGTGCACGGCGTACGGCAGCGCGGTGGCCCCGCCGTTCGCCCAGTCGACGCGGAAGTGGACGTCGTTGTCGACGCTGAAGTAGACGTCGTCGCCGTCGAGGCGGGGCACCGGGATCGCCTCGCCGCCCAGCAGGCCCGACAGGCCGCCGGGCTCCTGCGCGGGCTGGGAGGCCCGGCCGACCTCGCGGTCCTCGTCGACGTCCCAGACGTGCGCGACCATGGTCTCGCCCTCGACCTCGAGCCACGCGACGCGCGGGTGGGCGAGGTCGCCCTCGACGTGCACGACGGAGGAGGGGATCCCGAGCTCGACCGTGGCGCCGTCGGGCCGCACCAGGACGAACGAGTTGCCGGCGTCGCCCTGGAAGAGGCGGGCGACGACGCCCGAGGACGTCTGGGCCAGGTGGGCGACCGGCGAGCCGAGGTCGACGGTGGTCGTGCCGATCGTGACCTCGCTGCCGGCCGACCACGCCGAGCGCTCGGCGTACTCGTCCGCGGCGGCGGAACCCGGGTCCTCCTCGCCCCGCTGGGCGACCTGCGAGCTGCGGGCCTCACCGTCGAGGGCGTTGCCGAGGACGACGCCACCGAGGCCGAGCGCGCCGACAACGAGTGCCGCGGCGACGACGGTGCCCGCACGCCGGCGGGTCCGCATCGTGCGGCCGCGGGCAGCGATGGCCGTGGCGTCGGGGTGGGGCACGTCGACGGTGTCGGCGCACCCGTGCAGAAGGTCGGAGAGCTGCTCAGTCATGGTGTCCTCCCGGGGTGGCGGTGCTGCGGGTGCTGCTGGAGCGGGCGGTGGTGGCCGGACGGTCGCCGGGCAGGTCGACGGCGTCGCCGAGCAGGGAGCGCAGCCGGCGCAGCGCGTCGGAGGTCTGGCTCTTCACGGTCCCGTCGCTGATCCCGAGGGCCTGCGCGGTCTCGGCGACGGAGAGGTCCTCGTAGAAGCGCAGGACGACCACCGCACGCTGGCGCGGCGGGAGCTGCGCGAGCGCCGCCAGCACGTCGAGCCGCTCGGCGGGGTCCGGCTCGCGCGCGGGCGGCTCGGGCATCTGCCCCGTCGGCCGCTCGGAGCGGAACGACCGTCGCCGGAACATGCTGGTCGTCGCGTTGACCATCGCCCGGCGGGCGTAGGCCTGCGCGGCGCCCGTGTCACGGATCCGGTGCCAGTGGCTGTAGGTCCTCGCCAGCGCGGTCTGCACGAGGTCCTCGGCGAGGGCGTGCTCGCGGACGAGCAGCACCGCCGTGCGGTAGAGCGACGGCCACGCAGCATGGACGAGCTCGACGAACTCCTCGTCGGTCGGCCCGCGAGGTGCGGTGAACGGCATGGAGCGATCCTTCCCTGTGGCCCCCGGCGGGGGCGCGTGCAGTGGTCAGGACGCGCAGCTGCCCCGTCGGGTTGGGTCCCGTCGCAGGATTCGTCGTACCTCCTCGTGGATAGGCTGCCGCCCGTGAGCCGACCCGTCCCTGCCGTCCTCGCCGGCGCCTGCTGCCTGGCGTGGCTCGCCGTGACGACGGGGTACGCCGCTCCCGCGCTCGCCGCGCCGGGCGGGGTCGACGTCGGCGGCGCCCCGCTCGACGACGGCACCGGGAGCACGAACCCGGCCGAGCCGACCGTGCTCGAGCCCGGCCTGTGGTCCGACTCGCTCGGCGGGTCGGACGCGCAGAACACCCACCACTTCACCTACGACCGGCGGCTGCGCGACAGCACGGTCCACGTCGGCGTCGTCGGCTCCCCGCCCTCCACCGACTCCGACGCCGTCCGGGTGGACGTCGGGTACGTCGACGAGGACGGCAGCTTCTCCTCGTGCGAGTCCGACGACGACTCGATCACCTACGGCATCCCGCAGTCCGTGCTCGGCGCCGCGGTCAGCGTCGGCCAGGCCAGCGCCGACGCGACCGACCGACCGCCGTGCCAGAGCTCGGCCACCCTGCGCATCGAGGTCAGCCGCGGCTCGAGCGGCGTCACCGCCCCGATGCCGATCGCGATCAAGGTCGTCGAGGAGGCCCGGGTCGGCGACGCCGCCTCGCTCCCGGAGCCGGCCGAGGCGGTCGACTACGACGTCCCCGACGCCGGCGACGCCGAGGACCGGCCCGGCGCCGCGTCCTTCGACGACGCCCCCGAGCTCGACGCGAGCGGCGACGGCACCACCGTCAGCACCACCCTCGCGCAGGGCGAGGAGCAGCTGTGGCGCGTCGGCCTGGACTGGGGCCAGCAGCTCGTCGCGCGGGTCACCGCACCCGCTGCCGACGAGGCGGACTTCGAGGGCCGCTACTCCGGGATCCCTGTCCGGGTGCGGCTGGTCGACCCGCGGCGCGCCGTCTTCGCGCTGAAGGACGACGACGGGGAGGGCTCCGCCGAGGGGCAGTACCACCACGACGAGGCGCTCGACATCGTCGCCGGCACCAACCCGCTGCGCTACCGCAACCGTTTCGACGACGACCTGCCCGTGGTCCCCGGCGACCACTGGGTCGCGGTGTCGGTCGGCCCGCTGGACGAGTCCTCGGACCTCGAGGCGCTCGACGTCCCGGTCGAGCTGACGGTGGCCGTCACCGGGGAGCCGGCCGGCGCGCCGTCGTACCCGGGTGTGGTGACCTCGCCCGACGAGGGCACCCAGGTCGAGGGCTACTCCCCCGAGGAGCCCTTCCTCGTCGCCGAGGAGACCTTCTCCGCCGTCGCGTCGGGCAACCCCATCGGCGGCGACGGCTGGTTCAGCACCCGCCGCTGGGCCGGCCTCGGCCTCGCCGCGGCCAGCATCGCCTGCCTCGGCGCCGGCGTGGTCCGCCTGCGCGCCCGCCGCTGAGCGGCCTAGCCCAGCAGCAGGAAGAGCGCGACCAGCAGGCCGAGCACGCCCGCACCGAGCAGCACCCACGCGTCGACGGGCGCCCGTCCCTGCCCCTGGGGCGTGGGGACGTCCGGGCGCGTCGGCTGCGCGGTGGCCGACGGCGGGGGCGGTGGCGGCAGCACCGACGTGCCCATCCGCGCGGTCGCCGCGACGCTCGGCGGGGGCGGCGGGTGCGGGGCCGTGGCGAGGCCGGTGGGCGGGAGGTCCACGGTGTCGGCGTACTCCTCCGGCACGGTGAGGTCGTCGGCCAGCGCCGGGTCGTCCCAGCGGGCCACCAGCGACCGCAGCGCCGGGTGGGTGCGCAGCCCGGCGGCGGACGGGCGCTGGGAGGCGTCGTACGCCGTCGCGGCGGCCACCACGTCGAGGACGGCGTCGTGCTCGGGGTCGCCGGTGCGCAACGTCGTGACGTCGACCGGTCCGGGCGCGCCGTCGCCCGGCGGTCGCCGGCCGGTCAGCATCTCGAGCACCACGATGCCGAGCGCGTAGACGTCGGCGCTCGGGTGCGGGTCGGCCCCGTGGTACTGCTCGGGCGGCATGTAGCCGGGCGTCCCGATCACCATCGCGATGTGGGTCAGCCGTGGCTCGTCGCTCGGGACGGCGATGCCGAAGTCGGTCAGCCGCAGGTGCGGGCGCCCGGACCCGGTCGGCTCCAGCAGCAGGTTGCCCGGCTTGATGTCGCGGTGGACGATGCCGGCCGCGTGCACCGCTTCCAGCGCCTGCAGGGTCTGGTCGGTCAGCACCGCGATCCAGCGGGGCGGCAGCGTGCCGCCGTTGCGCTTCATCAGCCCGGAGACCGAGCCGCCGCGCACCAGCGGCATCGTGAACAGCACGCGGTCGTCCACGCCCGCCCACGACTGCGGCGTCACCACGTGGGTGTGGTCGATGCGCACCGACTGCTCACGCACGAAGCGCAGCAGCATCGCGGCGTCGGCCTGGCGCAGCACCTTCGCGGCCTTGACGTCGCCGGCCGTGCGGTCGTGCACCCGCCACACGGTGCCCATGCCGCCAGCGGCGATCGGGTCGAGCAGCTCGTAGCGACCCGCGAAGACCTCACCCATACCTCGACCCTATCCGCGCGAGCGCGTCGCCTGTCGAGGGCTGCGCGCAGGCCCTCGCAAGCTCGGCCCGCACTTGCCCTCGACGCGCCTTCGGCGCGGGCGCCGCGCTGCCGCGCGCGCGGTTGGCTCCGGTAGGTGGTGGCGTTGGCCTGGCGGCAAGCCCTGGGTTCGCTTCGACCTGCTCCCGGTGGTTGAGGTGCGAGGAGCGCCAGCGACGAGCTGTCCCCGGTGGTTGAGGTGCGAGGAGCGCCAGCGACGAGCCGTCCCCGGTGGTTGAG
>NZ_VLJQ01000126.1:0-19835 GCF_007829375.1 Nocardioides sp. J9
GACGAGTGCCCGCCCGGTGGTTGAGGTGCGACGAGCGCCAGCGAGGAGCCTCGAAACCTCCGGGCCTGACGGGCGGGCTGTGCCCACTACGGTCGGGTGTGCCGGTGCCGCTGGTTTCGAGGCTCGGCCGTGGGCGGCCTCGCACCTCAACCAGCGGCGGCTGGCGACGGGTCGGGTGCGCGAGCCCCGCGGAGGGATGGGATCGGCCCCACCGGACACCGTGCCCCTGTGCGGACATGGTGGGATGGAGACGTGAGGTACACGTCGATCGAGGCCGAGCAGCGGTACGACGCCGTGGTGGGTGTCGCCCCGCGCACGGTCGTCGGGCTCGACTTCGACGGCACCCTGGCCCCCATCGTCGACGACCCCACGCAGGCCCACATCCACCCCGACGGGGCGGAGGTGCTCGTCGAGCTCGCCGCCGAGGTGGCCGCGATCGCGGTCATCACCGGCCGGCCCGCGCGCCAGGCGCTCGACCTCGGCGGGCTGGAGGCGGTCGGCGACGCGCTGCAGGCCGCCGGCAAGGAGCTCTTCGTGTTCGGCCAGTACGGCAACGAGCGCTGGAGCTCGGGCCGCCGCCGCATCCTCGGCGCCCGTCCGCCACGCGGCCTGGCGGCCTTCGAGCGTGACCTGCCGCGCACCCTGCGCCGGGCCGGGGCGAGCGAGGCCTTCGTCGAGGACAAGGGGCTGGCCGTCGCGGTCCACACCCGCCGCCTGCCCGACCCGGACGCCGCCTTCGAGCGGCTGCTCCCGCCGCTCCGCGAGCTCGCGCACACCCACGGACTCGTCCTCGAGCCCGGCCGCGCCGTCATCGAGGTCCGCTCGCCGGGCTCCCACAAGGGCATGGTCGTCAACCGCCTCGCCGCGGTGCTCGACGCCGAGGGCTTCGTCTTCGCCGGCGACGACCTGGGTGACGTCGAGGCCTTCGAGGCCGTCGACGAGCTGGGCAAGCAGGGCGTGGCGACGCTGCGCGTGTGCTCGGCCTCCGACGAACAGAGCGTGCTCGTCGAGATGTCCGACGTCGTCGTACCCGGGCCCGAGGGCGTCCTCGACCTGCTGCGCAGGCTGGCGCGGGACGCCCGCGACCGTCGCGCCTGATCCCACATCCCGGACGCTCGTCTCGACATTCGGGACCCGATTCGTGGCCGGGGCCGGGTCACCCCTACTCTGATCCTGCTCATCCAGAGGGACTGAGGGAACGGCCCTGTGAAGTCCCGGCAACCGCCGCGAGCTCCCGGACGCACCAGCACAGCTGGGGTCCGTCGCGGAAACGGTGCCAAATCCGACCCGAGGCGAGAGTCGCGCGGGACAGATGAGAAGGAGGATTTCCATGAGCGCCGCCGTGACCGAGGCCCCCCGGACTGCCGGACTTCGAGAAGGTGCCTTCGGGCACGCCACCGCCCTCTCCTGCCGGGAGTGTGGCCACCGGGTCGACCTCGGCCCCTTCTACGCGTGTCCGGAGTGCTTCGGACCGCTCGAGATCGCCTACGACTTCCCGGCCGTCACCCGCGAGGAGATCGAGGCCGGCCCCCGCAACATCTGGCGCTACAAGGCGCTGCTGCCGGTCCCGACCGACATCGAGGCCAGCCCCAACACCGAGCCGGGCTTCACCCGCCTGCTCCAGGCCGACAACCTCGCCCGGGAGATCGGCATCAGCAAGCTGTGGGTGAAGGACGACTCCACCAACCCGACGAACTCGTTCAAGGACCGCGTCGTCGCCTGTGCGCTCAGCGCCGCCCGCGAGCTCGGCGCCACGGTGTTCGCCTGCCCCTCGACCGGCAACCTCGCCAACGCCGTCGCCGCGGCGGGCGCCCGCGCCGGCATCAAGACCGTCGTGTTCATCCCGAGCAACCTCGAGCAGCCCAAGCAGGTCAACTCGGCGATCTTCACCGAGAACCTCGTGGCCGTCGACGGCAACTACGACGACGTCAACAAGCTCGCCTCCGAGATCGCCGGCGAGGAGGACGGCTGGGCGTTCGTCAACGTCAACGTCCGCCCCTACTACGCCGAGGGGTCGAAGACCCTGGGCTACGAGATCGCCGAGCAGCTCGGCTGGCGCCTGCCCGACCAGGTCGTCATCCCGGTCGCCTCCGGCTCGCAGCTGACCAAGGTCGACAAGGCTTTCCAGGAGCTGATCAAGCTCGGCCTCGTCGAGGACAAGCCGTACCGGATCTTCGGCGCCCAGGCCGAGGGCTGCGGCCCGGTCGCCACGGCCTACAAGGCGGGCGTCGACGCGATCCGCCCGGTCAAGCCGGACACGATCGCCAAGAGCCTGGCCATCGGCAACCCCGCCGACGGCATCTACGTCCTCGACATCACCCGCCGCACCGGCGGTGCCGTCGAGGAGGTCACCGACGACGAGATCCGCGCCGGCATCGTGCTCCTGGCCCGCACCGAGGGCATCTTCACCGAGACCGCCGGCGGCACCACCGTCGCGGTGACGAAGAAGCTCGTCGAGACCGGCCAGCTCGACCCGGACCTCGAGACGGTCGTCATCAACACCGGCCACGGCCTCAAGACGCTCGACGCGGTCTCCGGCCAGGTCAGCGCCGCCGCGACCATCGCCCCGACCTACAGCGCCTTCAAGGCCACGGGTCTCTGAGCCACCACCCCAGCAGCAGAAGGAAGAACCCATGGCAGTCAGCGTCCGGATCCCCACCATCCTCCGCACCTACACCGGCGGCGAGTCCGAGGTCACCGCCAACGGCGCCACCGTCGCGGAGATCCTGGACGACCTCGACGCCAGCTACAGCGGCATCAAGGGGCGCATCGTCGACGAGGACGGCAAGCTGCGCCGCTTCGTCAACGTCTACGTCAACAACGACGACGTCCGCTTCGAGCAGGAGCTCGCCACCCCGACGCCCGACGGCGCCGAGGTGTCGGTGATCCCCGCCGTCGCCGGCGGCTGCTGACGTCGTACCCCTGACGCACGACGACGCCGGGCCCGCAGCAGCGGGCCCGGCGTCGTCGCATGTGTGTGGGTCAGCGCACCTCGCGCCAGCCGTCCGGCACCGGTCGTCCCTCCTTCAGGCAGTCGGTGCCCTCGTCCTCCGCGCCGATCCGCTCGATCTCGGTCCAGCCCCAGCGGTCGTGGCACTCGAACGGCCGGTTGCCGAGCGGGTCCCACTGTGCCCCCTCGGGGAGCTCGGAACCCTCGGCCGCGCAGGCCGTGCCGCCGTCGGCGAAGTGGTAGGGCGCCTCGCCCTCGCTGCACTGCCACTCGTCCCAGAACGGCGTCCCGCTGACGACGAAGTAGCCGACGACCGCGCCGACCAGCAGCACGGGGACAGCGAGGACGGCCAGGACGATGAGGACGATCGTTCGAGTACGCATGGCCCGATCGTCCGCCCCCGTCGTCATGACGTCATGAGCACAGGTGCTCAGTCGTGCCCGGGCCTCAGCCGAGCAGCTGCGTCGCGAGCTCGGCGCTGGCCGGGTAGTCGACCTTGCTGACGGGGGTGCGCGGGACCTCCTCGATGAAGAACACCGACTTCGGAACCTTGTAGTTGGCGATCAGCGACCGGCAGTGCTCACGCACGTCCTCCTCGGTGATGCTCGCCCCGTCGCGGCGCTGGACCAGCGCGGTGACCTGCTGGCCCCACCGCTCGTGCGGGGTCCCGACCACGACGGCGTCGAACACGTCGTCGTGGCGCAACAGCACCGCCTCGACCTCCTCGGGGTGCACCTTCTCGCCGCCGGTGTTGATGCAGACCGAGCCGCGGCCCAGGACGGTGACCGACCCGTCCTCCTCGCGTCGCGCGAAGTCGCCGGGCAGCACCCAGCGGACGCCGTCGACCTCCTTGAAGGTCGCCGCGGTCTTCACCGGGTCCTTGTAGTAGCCGAGCGGGACCGGGCCCGTGCGGCCGAGCAGGCCGTCGACGCCTGGCGGGCACGGCTTCATCTCCGGGTCGAAGACCTCGACCTGGTCGTTGACGGTGAACCGCGGGGCGGCTGCACCACCGTCGGTGCCGTCGTCGATGCGGGAGCCGGCGGCGCCGGACTCGGAGGAGCCGTAGGAGTCGAGGATGAAGCGGCCCGGCAGGGCGCGGCGGATCTCCTCGCGCACGCCGTCCGAGAGGGGGGCGGCGCCGTTCGAGACCGCGGCCAGGCTGGACAGGTCCCAGCGGTCCGGCTCGGCGAGGATCGCCTCCGCGACCGGGCGGCCCATCGCGTCGCCCAGGAAGGTCAGCGACACGACCCGCGCCTTCTCGACCAGGTCGAGGATGCCGGTCGCGCTGAAGCTCGGCTCGGTGTAGAGCGCGACGGTGTGGCCGGCGACCTGGCTGCCGCCGTGCATCATCGGGCCGCAGGCCAGCAGCACCATCGGGGTCTCGACCGCGACCGCCTCCTCGACGAGCTGCTCGACGGAGTCGAGCGGTGCGCCGTAGCGGCCGGCGTTGAGGGCGGCGCGGATGAGGTCCTCGATCCGCCACACCACGCCCTTGGGGCTGCCCGTGGTCCCACCGGTGTAGAGCACGTAGTGGTCGTCGCCGGAGCGGCCGTTGTCGAGGCGCTCGGCTGACGCGGCGGCCAGCGCGGCGTCGTACTCCTCGCCGAGGACGACCATCTCGCGCAGTGTGGGGGTGTCCAGCGCCTCGACCGCGTCGACGAACTCCGGCGCGATGATCGCGGCGACGCAGTCGGCGTTGTCGTAGAGGTAGGCCAGCTCGTCGTGCAGGTACTTGTAGTTGATGTTGATCGGCACCGCCCGCGCCTTGAGGCACCCGTAGAGCGCGTCGATCCACTCGATCCGGTTCGTCGCGTGCACGGCCACGTGCTCGCCCGGCTGCACGCCCAGGGACACCAGGTGGTTGGCCAGCCGGGTGGCGCGGTCGTCGACCTCCGCGAAGGTCCAGGTGCGCTCCATGGTGACGATGGCGGCGCGGTCGGGGAGCGCGTCGGCCATCGCCTCGAGGACGTCGGCGAGGTTGATCGGTCGCGGCGAGGACGGTGTGGTGGGGGTCACACGCGTAGCCTGCCAAACGAGAACGTGTTCCATCCAGCGTTCCGCGGTTTCGGTCCGGTGGCCGGGACACTGTCCCGGTGACCGACCACCACTACGCACTCGACCTGACCTGGCAGGGCAACCGCGGGACCGGTACGTCCGGCTACCGCGACTACGGGCGCGACGTCCTGCTCCGGGCGGAGGGCAAGCCCGACCTCGCCGGTTCCGCCGACCCCACCTTCCGCGGCGACGCGACGCGCTGGAACCCCGAGGAGCTGCTGCTGGCGGCGCTCGCCCAGTGCCACCTGCTGTCGTACCTGCACTCGGCGGTCAGCCACGGCATCGTCGTCACGGCGTACGACGACAGCCCCACCGGCACGATGGCCCAGGTCGGCCAGGGCGGGCACTTCACCGAGGTCGTGCTGCGCCCGCGGGTCACCATCACCGACCCGGCCCTCGTCGGGCTGGCCCGCGAGATCCACGAGGAGGCCAGCCGCAACTGCTTCATCGCCGCGTCGGTCAACTTCCCGGTGCGGCACGAGCCGGTCGTCGAGGTCGCCTGACCCGCCCGCGCGACTCGGCCGGGTCGGTCCTCCAACCTTCTGGCCCGGGTGTGCGTTGATGGGGTGTGACCACCGACGAGGAGGCGTTCCGCAGCTGGGCGGCGCGTGCGCAGCAGGACCTGCTGCGCACCGCCTTCCTGCTCACCGGTGACCGCCACCGCGCCGAGGACCTGGTCCAGGAGGCGCTGGCGAAGGTCGCCCTGCGCTGGCGCCGCCTGCGTGACGGCAACCCGACCGGCTACGCGCGGCAGGTCGTCGTGCGCGACAACATCTCGGGGTGGCGCAAGCGCCGCCGGGAGGTGCTCGGCACGGACCCGGGCCGGGGTGGCCCCGGGACGCAGGTGCGCGACCACGCGCCGGCCACGGAGCGGCGGATCGCGCTCGACGCCGCCCTCGCCGCGCTGACACCGCGGCAGCGCGCGGTGGTCGTGCTGCGCTACTACGACGACCTCACCGAGCGAGCCGCCGCCGAGGCCCTCGGGGTGAGCGTCGGCACCGTGAAGAGCCAGGCCCACCTGGCCCTGGCCCGCCTGCGCGAGGCGGCGCCCGAGCTGGCCGAGCTGCTGGGGGAGGAGGTCTGAGATGACCGGCGAACGACTGCACGAGGTGCTCCACGAACGCGTGGCGGACCTGCCCGGGGCCGACCTGGTCGACGCCGCGTGGGCCCGCGCGCGCCGGACCCGCCAGCGGCGGGCGGTGGGGCTGGCCACCCGGCCGGGGCGGAGCCCCGGGGTTCGTACGCCGGCGCGCAGGTCTGGCAGGCGCCCGACGTCGCCGACGAGCCGAACCTGCCGCGGCTGCAGGGCGGCCCGCTGCCGGCCGAGGTCGACCTCTCCGGCGCCGGGCCGGTGGCAGCCGGGATCGGGCGGGCCGTCGCGGTCTTCGAGGTCGACGACGACCGGGGCCTCGACCGGGTCGTCGCGGTGGGGGAGGACGGGACGTCGTACACGCTCGACGTGGCGGGCATCGATCCGTGGGCGGACAGCGGGGGCAACTGGCTCAGCCCGCTGTCGAGGGCAAGCCTGGCGCCGGACGGCGAGCGGGTCTTCCTGCGCCAGACCGGCGCGCTCGCCGTCTACGACTTCGGCACCGACGAGTGGACCCGCATCGACCTCGACGGGCGGGACCCCGAGGACACCTGGTGGGCCACCGACCGGTTGCTCGTCGTCCCGGCCGAGGGCGCCGCGCCAGGCCTCGTGCTCGACGCCGACGGCACCCGGGTCGACACGCCGGCGGTCGACCCGCCCCCGCCGGTGCGCCTGCTCACCGACGACGAGCCCTACGGGGTGCCGGTCGACGCCCGGGATGCCATCGCGCAGGGCCTCGTCCTCTCCGGCGACCCCTCCCGCGCCGGGCCGGACCTCCGGTCCCGGGAGGGCGTCGCGGTGCGGTGGGGCGGGCAGAGCGCGGTCCTCGTCGTGCCCGACGGCCCCGGCCGTCGGTGGCTCCAGTGCTGCCCCGTCGTGGGCTGGCTCGACGAGGCGACCGTGCTGCTCGAGTCGCGCCACTCCCGGGCCCGGGTGCTGGCCTGGCGTGCGGGCACCGAAGAGCTCAGCCGGGTCGCCGACATCCGCGGCTGGCGGGCCGGGGACGAGGCCTTCGTCGGCAGCTACGCGATCCCGTGAACCGCCCGGTCCCGGCCGCCGTTCCGAGGCCCGAGATTCACCCGACCAACTCCTGCTCTCTCCTTGCACTCGCCATGGGCGAGTGCTAAACATGATGCTGGCACTCTCGCCTTGAGAGTGATAACGGACATCGCGAAGGAATCGCAGGAGTTATGTCGAAGCTGATTGCTTTCAACGAGGAGGCCCGGCGTGGCCTCGAGCGTGGCATGAACACGCTCGCCGACGCCGTCAAGGTCACCCTTGGCCCCAAGGGCCGCAACGTCGTCCTGGAGAAGAAGTGGGGCGCCCCCACGATCACCAACGACGGTGTCTCCATCGCCAAGGAGATCGAGCTCGAGGACCCCTACGAGAAGATCGGCGCCGAGCTGGTCAAGGAGGTCGCGAAGAAGACCGACGACGTCGCCGGTGACGGTACGACGACCGCGACCGTCCTCGCCCAGGCGCTCGTCCGCGAGGGCCTGCGCAACGTGGCCGCCGGCGCGAACCCGATGGGCCTCAAGCGGGGCATCGAGGCGGCCGTGAGCGCCGTCTCCGAGCAGCTCCTGGGCATGGCCAAGGACGTCGAGACCCGCGAGCAGATCGCTGCCACCGCGACCATCTCCGCCGGCGGCGACGCCACCGTCGGTGACGCCATCGCCGAGGCGATGGACAAGGTCGGCAAGGAGGGCGTGATCACGGTCGAGGAGTCGAACACCTTCGGCATCGACCTCGAGCTCACCGAGGGCATGCGGTTCGACAAGGGCTACATCTCGGCCTACTTCGTGACCGACCCCGAGCGCATGGAGACCGTCCTCGAGGACGCCTACGTGCTCATCGCCAACAGCAAGATCAGCAACGTCAAGGACCTGCTGCCGCTGCTGGAGAAGGTCATGCAGTCGGGCAAGCCGCTCGTCATCATCGCCGAGGACGTCGACGGCGAGGCCCTGTCGACCCTGGTCGTCAACAAGATCCGCGGCACCTTCAAGTCGGTCGCCGTCAAGGCCCCCGGCTTCGGTGACCGCCGCAAGGCCATGCTGCAGGACATCGCCATCCTCACCGGTGGCCAGGTCATCTCCGAGGAGGTCGGCCTCAAGCTGGAGACCGCCGGTCTCGAGCTGCTCGGCCAGGCCCGCAAGGTCGTCATCACCAAGGACGAGACCACCATCGTCGAGGGTGCCGGCGAGCAGTCGCAGATCGAGGGCCGGGTCAACCAGATCCGCGCCGAGATCGAGAACTCCGACTCGGACTACGACCGCGAGAAGCTGCAGGAGCGCCTCGCCAAGCTGGCCGGCGGCGTCGCCGTCATCAAGGTCGGCGCGGCCACCGAGGTCGAGCTCAAGGAGCGCAAGCACCGCATCGAGGACGCTGTCCGCAACGCGAAGGCGGCCGTCGAGGAGGGCATCCTCCCCGGTGGTGGCGTCGCGCTGGTCCAGGCCGGTGCGAACGCGTTCGACAAGCTCGAGCTCGAGGGTGACGAGGCCACCGGCGCGAACATCGTGAAGGTCGCGCTCTCCGCCCCGCTCAAGCAGATCGCCATCAACGCCGGCCTCGAGGGCGGCGTCGTCGCGGAGAAGGTCGCCAACCTCCCTGCCGGTGAGGGCCTCAACGCGGCCTCCGGCGAGTACGTCGACCTGCTGGCCAACGGCATCATCGACCCGGCCAAGGTGACCCGCTCGGCGCTGCAGAACGCCGCGTCGATCGCCGCGCTGTTCCTCACCACCGAGGCCGTCGTGGCCGACAAGCCGGAGAAGGCCGCCCCCGCGGGCGACCCGACCGGCGGCATGGGCGGCATGGACTTCTGAGTCCAGCCCCACCCGCACCACAACGAGGCCCCCGCCCACGGCGGGGGCCTCGTCGCGTTTTCCACCCCCCTCCTGCCGGACGGTCGAGACGTCACTTCCGGCCTGTTGAAGCGTCACTTCCGGCTCGTCGAGTGGTCACAAGTGGCAGGTCGAGTGGTCACTTGTGGCACGTCGAGGGGTCAGATGCTGCCCGCGCAATCCGGGTGCGGCGCCACGCGGCCCCGGAGCAGGATGGCGTCATGCCTGTCGAGCTGCTGCGTGCCCCTGCCCTCGCCGACGACGTCCCCTACGCCTACGCCGCGCGGGCCCACGGCCTCGTCCTCACTGCGGGTGCCTGCCCGCTCGACGAGAGCGGTGCGGTCGCCCACGTGGGCGACGTCGCGGGGCAGGCACGCCTGGTGATGGCCAACCTCGTCACCGCCCTGGAAGCGGCGGGGTGCACGCTGGCCGACGTCGCCAAGTCCACCGTGTACGTCGCCTCGTCGGACCGCGCCGATCTGGTCGCGGCGTGGGGCGAGGTGCGCGCCGCGTTCGGCGACCACGACGCCCCCAGCACGCTGCTCGGCGTCACCGTGCTCGGCTACCCCGACCAGCTCGTCGAGGTCGAGGCGATCGCCGTCGCCCCCTGACGGTCCGCGCCTGATCGGCGCGAACCGGGACGGAGTCCCGCCCGGTGCCACCCGGACGGCCCGGGTCCTCGGCCCCGGGGTCGTCCCCGCCCCAGGTCATCTCCGCCTCAGGGACTTTTGCCCTGTTGCCGAGGGCCGTCCATGGGCCATGGTGGATGTCGAAGCTGTGGGGCCGGTCGAGGGAGCCCGGCACCCGGAGGAGGCGACGATGCGGACCACCGGACGAGCGCAGGGAGCCACCAGGGCGGCACGCCACACATCCGCCACCCCCTGGGTGATGCTGGGCATGGCGACGCTCGGCTTCGTCGTGAACTTCTGGGCGTGGGCCCTGCTGAGCCCGCTCGGCCCGCTGTTCCGCGACACCGGTGACCTGGGCGACCTCAGCGAGTCGGACGTCTCGCTGCTCGTGGCCGTCCCGGTCGTCGTCGGTTCGCTGGGACGCATCGTGGTCGGCGCGCTCACCGACCGCTTCGGCGGGCGGGTGATGTTCCCGCTCGTCTCGCTCGCGACCGTCGTGCCGGTCCTCTTCGTCGCGTTCTTCGCGCTCGACTCCTACGCGCTGCTGCTCGTCGGGGGCTTCTTCCTCGGGATCGGCGGCACGGCGTTCGCGGTCGGCGTGCCCTTCGTCAACGCCTGGTTCCCGCCGGAGCGTCGCGGCCTCGCGGTCGGCATCTTCGGCGCCGGCATGGGCGGCACCGCCATCAGCGCGCTGACGACCGTGCCGCTGTACGACGACGCGGGGGAGCGCGCGCCGTTCCTGATCACCGCCGCCGTGCTCGTCGTGTACGGCGTCGTGGCGTGGCTCGTCCTGCGCGACGCGCCCGGTCGCACGGTGCCCTCGGCGCCGCTCGGGCAGCGGCTCGCTGCGACGGCGAGGCTGCGGATCACCTGGCAGGCGTGCGTCCTCTACGCGATCGCGTTCGGCGGCTACGTCGCGTTCTCAGTCTACCTGCCGGCCTACCTCAAGACCGCGCACGGGCTGACGGCGGCCGACGCGTCGAACCGGATGGCCGGCTTCGTCGTGGTCGCGGTGCTGATGCGTCCCGTCGGCGGCTGGCTCGCCGACCGGATCGGCTCGGTGCAGGTGCTCGGGGTCGGGTTCACCGTCGTCACGGTCTGCGCCGCCGTGGCCGCGGGGACACCTCCGCTGGAGGCCGGCGGGACGGTGGCCTTCCTGGCCATGGCGGCCGCGCTCGGTGCGGCCAGCGGTGCCACCTTCGCCCTCGTCGCGCAGGTGACCGAGCCGAGCCGGGTCGGCGGTGTCACCGGGCTGGTCGGTGCCGCGGGCGGCCTCGGCGGGTTCGTGCCCCCGCTGGTCATGGGCTACGTCTACGGCCGCACCGACTCCTACGCGATCGGGCTGTGGCTGCTGGCTGTCGCTGCCGCCGCCGCGCTCGTCCTCACCTTCACCATCGTCAGCCGCACTGCCACCGCGCCGAAGGAGACTGTCGCATGACCGACCTCGAGTCCCGACTCCAGCGGGTGGCCATCGGGTCGCGCCGGTTCTTCACGAAGGCGGAGGTCAGCGACGACGCCCGGGCGCTGTTCAGGAGCGGTGGCCGCGAGGGCGACGTCTTCTACCGCGACCGCTGGAGCCACGACAAGGTCGTGCGCAGCACCCACGGCGTCAACTGCACGGGTTCGTGCTCGTGGAAGGTCTACGTCAAGGACGGGATCATCACCTGGGAGGCGCAGCAGACCGACTACCCGAGCGCTGGTCCCGACCGACCGGAGTACGAGCCCCGTGGCTGCCCGCGCGGGGCCGCCTTCTCCTGGTACACCTATAGCCCGACCCGGGTGCGCTACCCGTACGTGCGGGGCGTGCTGCTCGACATGTTCCGCGCCGCGAAGCAGCAGTACGGCGACCCGGTGGTCGCCTGGGGCTCGATCGTCCAGGACGCCGAGAAGGCCCGGGCCTACAAGCGAGCCCGGGGCAAGGGCGGCCTGGTGCGGGCCTCCTGGGACGAGGTGGTCGAGCTCGTCGCCGCGGCCCACGTCTACACCGTCAAGCGCTGGGGCCCGGACCGGATCGCCGGCTTCTCCCCGATCCCCGCGATGTCGCCGGTGTCGTACACGTCGGGGGCGCGCTTCCTCGAGCTCATCGGCGCGCCGATGCTCTCCTTCTACGACTGGTACGCCGACCTGCCGAACGCCTCGCCGCAGATGTTCGGCGACCAGACCGACGTCCCCGAGTCGGGGGACTGGTGGGACGCGGGCTACCTGATCATGTGGGGCTCGAACGTCCCGATGACCCGCACGCCCGACGCGCACTGGATGACCGAGGCGCGCTACCGCGGGCAGAAGGTCGTCGCGGTGGCGCCGGACTACGCCGAGAACGTGAAGTTCGCCGACGAGTGGGTCAGCCCGGCGCCCGGCACCGACGGCGCCCTCGCCCTGGCGATGGGACACGTCGTGCTCAAGGAGTACTTCGTCGATCGCGAGGTGCCCTTCTTCACCGACTACAACAAGCGCTACACCGACCTGCCCCACCTCGTCTGCCTCGAGCCGACCACGGACGGCGCCTGGCGTCCCGGGAAGTTCCTGGTCGCCGGCGACATCGACCACCCCGAGGGCGGCACCGAGAACGCGATGTGGAAGCCCGCCGTCCTCGACGCGACGACCCGCGAGGTGCGCATCCCCAACGGCGCCCTCGGGCACCGCTTCGGCGAGGAGGGGATGGGCCGCTGGAACCTCGAGCTCGGCGACATCGACCCCGCGCTGAGCGTGCACCAGCTCCGCGACGACGCCGTCGAGGTCGAGCTGCCGCGCTTCGACGCGGCGGACGGCAAGGTCCGCCACCACCGCCGCGGCGTCCCCGTGGTCCGCGTCGGCGACCGCCTCGTCACCACCGTCCTCGACCTGGCGCTGGCCCAGTACGGCGTCGCGCGCGACGGCCTCCCCGGGCAGTGGCCCGCCGGTGACGACGACCCGGACGGCGTCGCCACGCCGGCCTGGCAGGAGCAGCACACCGGCGTACCGGCCGCCCAGGTCCGGCGCCTGGCCCGGGAGTGGGCGCAGAACGCGATCGACACCCAGGGCCGCGGGATGATCCTGATGGGCGCCGGGGTCAACCACTGGTACCACTCCGACCAGATCTACCGGGCGATGCTGGTCCTGACCACGATCACCGGGTGCCAGGGCCGCAACGGCGGCGGCTGGGCCCACTACGTCGGCCAGGAGAAGGTCCGCCCCCTGATGGGCTTCCAGCACCTCGCCTTCGCCCTCGACTGGCACCGGCCGCCGCGCCACATGAACCAGACCGCGTACTGGTACGTGAACACCAGCCAGTACCGCTACGACACCTTCAGCGCCGACGACCTCGACGCCGGCACCGGCATCTTCGCCGGCAGCAGCGTCATGGACCTGCTGGCGCAGTCGGTGCGGCTGGGGTGGACGCCGAGCTACCCGACCTTCGACCGCAGCAGCCTGCAGGTCGCCGACGACGCGGCCGCCGCGGGGATGGAGGTGCCGGCATACGTCGCGCAGCAGCTGAAGGAGGGGACGCTCCGCTTCGCGGTCGAGGACCCCGAGCACGAGGACAACCACCCCCGGATCCTCGACCTGTGGCGGTCCAACCTGCTCGGCAGCTCGGCCAAGGGCAACGAGTACTTCCTGCGCCACCTGCTCGGCACCGACAGCGCCGCGACCGCGCAGGAGGCGGCGCCCGACCAGCGACCGCGCACCGTCCGGTGGGCCGACGAGGCGCCCGAGGGCAAGCTCGACCTGCTGATGACCATCGACTTCAGGATGACCAGCAGCACCATCCTCAGCGACGTCGTGCTGCCGGCGGCCACCTGGTACGAGAAGCACGACCTGTCGACGACCGACATGCACCCCTTCGTGCACTCCTTCAACCCGGCGATCCCGCCACCGTGGGAGACCAAGTCGGACTGGGACGCCTGGCTGCTCGTCGCCAAACGGTTCTCCGAGCTCGCGGTCGACCACCTCGGCACCCGCCGCGACGTCGTCGCGAAGCCGCTGTGGCACGACACGCCCGAGGCGATGGCGACCGAGCACGGCGTGGTCAGGGACTGGCGGCTGGGCGAGTGCGAGCCGGTCCCGGGGCGCACGATGCCGGTGATCGCGGTCGCCGAGCGCGACTACACGGCCGTCCACGACAAGATGACGACGGTCGGCCCGCTGCTGGAGGGGGCCGGGATGCTCACCAAGGGCGTGCGGTACGACGTGCACCGCGAGGTCGACATCCTGCGCCAGCGCCACGGCGTGGCGGGCGCCGGCGCGGGTCGGGGCCAGCCGCGGCTGGAGACCGACGTGCAGGTGGCGGACGCGATCCTCCACCTCGCCGGGGTCTCCAACGGCCACCTGGCGACCCAGGGCTTCCGCTTCCTCGAGCAGCGCACCGGCACCCACCTGGCCGACCTGGCGGCCGAGCACGAGGGCAAGCAGATCACCTTCCGCGACACCCAGGTCGCGCCGGTCCCGGTGATCACCTCGCCCGAGTGGTCGGGCTCGGAGTCCGGTGGCCGCCGCTACAGCCCGTTCACGATCAACATCGAGCGGCACAAGCCCTTCCACACCCTCACCGGCCGGCAGCAGCTCTACATCGACCACGACTGGTTCCTCGGCACCGGCGAGATGCTGCCCACCTACCGACCACCGCTGGACATGACGGCCCTGTTCGGGGAGCCGCGGATCGGGGAGCAGGGCGAGCTCGGCGTCGCCGTGCGCTACCTGACCCCGCACAACAAGTGGTCGATCCACAGCGAGTACCAGGACAACCTCTTCATGCTCTCGCTCTCGCGCGGCGGCCAGTCGGTGTGGATGTCCGACCGCGACGCCGCGAAGATCGGCGTGCGCGACAACGACTGGATCGAGATGGTCAACCGCAACGGCGTCGTCGCCGCCCGCGCGATCGTGAGCCACCGGATGCCGGAGGGCACGGTCTACATGCACCACGCCCAGGACCGGCTCATCGACGTCCCGCTCACCGAGCGGGACCGCAAGCGCGGCGGCATCCACAACAGCCTCACCCGGATCCTGCTCAAGCCCAACCACCTGGTCGGCGGCTACGCGCAGCTCGCCTACTTCTTCAACTACATCGGACCGATCGGCAACAACCGTGACGAGGTCACGACGATCCGCAAGCGCACGGTGGAGGTCGAGTACTGATGCGAGTCATGGCCCAGATGGCGATGGTGATGAACCTCGACAAGTGCATCGGGTGCCACACCTGCTCGGTCACCTGCAAGCAGGCCTGGACCAACCGCACCGGCACCGAGTACGTCTGGTTCAACAACGTCGAGACCCGCCCCGGGCTCGGCTACCCGCGCACCTACGAGGACCAGGACCAGTGGCAGGGCGGCTGGATCCGCAAGCGCAACGGGCGGCTCGCGCTGCGCAGCGGCGGACGGCTGAAGAAGCTGGCGACCATCTTCTCCAACCCGAAGCTGCCGTCGATCGAGGACTACTACGAGCCCTGGACCTACGACTACGAGACCTTGCTCAGCTCGCCGCAGACCGACACCTTCCCGGTCGCCCGGCCGAAGAGCCTGCTGTCCGGCAAGGACATGGACGTCGAGTGGTCGGCCAACTGGGACGACGACCTCGGCGGCTCGCCCGAGCACGCGGCAAGCGACGTCATGCTCCGCGGGATCGAGGACAAGGTGCGCCTCGAGTTCGAGCAGACCTTCATGTTCTACCTGCCGCGGATCTGCGAGCACTGCCTCAACCCGTCGTGCGCGGCCTCCTGCCCCTCGGGCGCGATCTACAAGCGCGCCGAGGACGGCATCGTGCTCGTCGACCAGGACCGCTGCCGCGGCTGGCGGATGTGCGTCTCCGGCTGCCCCTACAAGAAGGTCTACTTCAACCACAAGACCGGCAAGGCCGAGAAGTGCACCTTCTGCTACCCCCGGGTCGAGGTCGGCATCCCCACCGTCTGCTCGGAGACCTGCGTGGGCCGGCTGCGCTACCTCGGCCTGGTCCTCTATGACGCCGACAAGGTGCTCGAGGCGGCGAGCATCGAGGACGAGCACGCGCTGTACGACGCCCAGCGGGCCTGCTTCCTCGACCCGCACGACCCCGCCGTCCGGCAGGCGGCGGCCGACGCCGGCATCCCCGCCGACTGGATCGAGGCCGCGCAGCGCTCGCCGGTGTGGCGGCTCATCAACGAGTACGAGGTCGCGCTGCCGCTGCACCCGGAGTACCGCACCATGCCGATGGTCTGGTACATCCCGCCCCTCTCCCCGGTCGTCGACGCCGTCCGCGACACCGGTGAGGACGCCGAGGACCGGGGCAACCTGTTCGCTGCCATCGACGCACTGCGGATCCCGGTCGAGTACCTCGCGAACCTCTTCACCGCAGGCGACACGGCCCCCGTCGACCGGGTGCTGCGCAAGCTCGCCGCGATGCGGTCCTACCTGCGCGACATCAACCTCGGCCGGGAGGTCGACGAGTCCATCCCCGCCGCGGTCGGGATGACGGGGGAGCAGCTCTACGAGATGTTCCGGTTGCTCGCCATCGCCAAGTACGACGAGCGCTACGTCATCCCGCCGGCGCACGCCGAGCAGGCGCACGCCCTCGAGGAGCTCGTCACCGACTGCCCGGTCGCGGAGCACGACGGCCAGTCGGGCCTGTTCGGCGAGGGCTCGGGCTACCCGACCCCCGTCGCGATCGAGAACTTCCGCATGCTGCAGGAGCGCCAGACCAGCGACACCCTGGCCGCACCGGACGACAAGGCGAGCCGCGTCAACCTGCTGAACTGGGACGGCAAGGGCGTGCCCGAGGGGCTGTTCCCGCCACGCAGCGACGGGAGCTCCGGAGGGAGGCCGGCATGAGGCGCCGTCGCAGCCGCCGCGACGTGCGGCCGGTGTGGGCCGCGTGCGCAGCGCTGCTGGACTACCCGACGGCCGGGCTGCAGGCCGCGCTCGACGACATCGAGGCGCTGGTCCCCGGGGACGCCGACCTCGCCGGCCTGGCCGACCACCTGCGGCGTACCCCGCTCACCGCCCTGCAGGAGCAGTACGTCGCGACCTTCGACCACACCCGCAAGTGCGCCCTGCACCTGACCTACTTCGCCCACGGCGACACCCGCCGGCGTGGCCGGGCGCTGCTGCGCTTCAAGGAGGTGTACCGCAACGCCGGCGTCACGTGGGACGACACGACCGGCGAGCTGCCCGACCACCTGTGCGCCGTGCTCCAGCTCGGTGCCACGGTCGACGTGGACGTGGCCGCGCAGCTGCTCGCCGACCACCGGGCCGGCGTCGAGATGCTGCGGCTCGCCCTGACCGGGTGGCGCAACGACGACGGCACCACCGGCTCCCCGTGGGCCGGCGCCCTGGTCTCCCTCTGCGCCACGCTGCCGGAGCTGCGCGGCGACGAGGCGGAAGCCGTGCGCCGCCTGGTGGAGCAGGGGCCGCCGGCCGAGGAGGTCGGCCTCGACGGCTACGGACCGCCGCTGATCGCCCCTGCGACGCTGAAGGTGAGGGCCTGAGCATGGACGTCTTCTTGTGGGTGATCGTGCCGTACCTCTGCCTCGCGACCTTCGTCGTCGGGCACTTCTGGCGCTATCGCTACGACAAGTTCGGGTGGACCACCCGGTCCTCGCAGCTCTACGAGAACCGCCTGCTGCGGCTCGGCTCGCCGCTGTTCCACTTCGGCATGCTGGGCGTCGTGGGCGGCCACGTGATCGGGCTGCTGGTGCCCCGCAGCTGGACCGAGGCCATCGGCGTCGACGACCACCTCTACCACCTCGTCGCCGTCGTCGGTGGCCTCGTGGCGGGCGTGATGACGGTGGTCGGGATGGCGATCCTCGTCTACCGGCGACGCACGGTCGGGCCGGTCTTCTCCGCCACGACCCCCATGGACAAGGTCATGTACGCCTTCCTGGGCGCCGTGATCGTGCTGGGGATGTGGAACACCGTCGCGGGGTCGATCTTCACGCTCGGCGGGGAGTACAACTACCGCGAGGGCGTGTCGATCTGGTACCGCTCGTTCCTCGCCTTCCAGTCCGACGCCGCCCTCATGGCCGACGCCCCGATCGGGTTCCAGCTCCACGCCCTGGTCGCCTTCGGCCTGTTCGCGCTGTGGCCGTTCACCCGGCTGGTGCACGTGTTCAGTGCCCCGCTCGGTTACCTCACCCGGCCCTACATCGTCTACCGGAGCCGCGACGAGCGGTTCGGAAGGAGCACGCCATGGAGTCCACGAACCTGACCGACCTCGCCGTACGGCAGCTCGACGCCGCGCGAGAGGCGTCCAGCGGCCGGGCCGCGGTCACGGTGCACGGTGGCCGGGAGCACCGGTTGCGGCAGACCGTCATCGCCCTGCGCGCCGGGGAGCGGCTCGGGGAGCACGACGCACCGGACGAGGCAACGCTGCAGGTCCTCGAGGGCGAGGTCGCCCTGCACGCCGGCGGTGACACCTGGCGCGGACGCGTTGGCGACCACCTCGCCATCCCGCAGCAACGCCACGACCTCGAGGCCCTCAGCGACGCCGCGGTGCTGCTCACCGTCGCCAACCACGAGCGCTGAGGTCCGGCCGCCAGCCGGCAGCAGCCGGCACCTCCTGTCCGGAGTTGCCGGGCGGCATAGGCTCGGCCACGTGGCCCACGGACTGCTGCTCGCGGCCGGCGCCGGCACCCGGATGGGGATGCCGAAGGCGCTCGTGCGCGACGACGCCGGGCGGCCCTGGCTGACCCGGGCCGTCGCGGTGCTGCTCGACGGCGGCTGCCCCCAGGTGACCGTCGTGCTCGGCGCCGCCGCCGACGAGGCGCAGCAGCTGCTAGCGCGGAGCGAGCCGGGGGACGAGCTGGTGGACGCGCGGGTGCACGTCGTCCGTTCCCGGGCGTGGCAGTCCGGGATGGGCGCCTCGCTGCGCACCGGGCTGCGCTCGCTCGCCGACGCCGGCACGACCACCACTGCCGCGCTCGTGCACCTCGTCGACCTGCCCGACGTCACCGCGGAGGTGGTGGCGCGGGTGCTCGAGCACAACACCGGCGACCCGGCGGCGCTCGCCCGGGCGTCGTACCTCGGCCGGCCGGGGCACCCGGTGCTGATCGGCCGTGACCACTGGGCCGGCGTCAGCGACTCCGCAGCCGGCGACCGCGGGGCGCGGCGCTACCTCTCCGTCCGCGACCCGTGGCTGGTCGAGTGCGGCGACCTGGCGTCCGGCCGGGACGTCGACGAGCCAACCTCGGACCAACGGCCGGCTCAATAGCCTCGCGCCATGGACGCCCGTGTCGCCGAGCTGTCGCGCCGGTTGGGGGAGACCGGCTACCTGTGCGACGACGACCTCGCGACGGTGCTCTTCCTGTCGCTGGAGATGGGCCGCCCCCTGCTGCTCGAGGGCGAGCCGGGCACGGGCAAGACAGCGCTGGCCGAGGCGATCTCGACCGCGCTGGAGCGGCCGCTCATCCGGCTGCAGTGCTACGAGGGCATCGACGCCACGCAGGCGCTCTACGACTGGGACTTCCCGCGCCAGATCCTGCACCTGCGCGCGATCGAGGCGGTCGTCGGCGGTGGGGGCGAGCGCGGGGCCGCGCAGGTCGAGGAGGCCGAGAAGAGCCTGTACGACGAGCGCTTCCTGCTCGCCCGGCCGGTGCTGGCCGCGCTGCAGCAGAGCCCGGCGGTGCTGCTGATCGACGAGGTGGACCGGGCCGACGACGAGTTCGAGGCCTTCCTGCTGGAGGTGCTCTCGACCTTCCAGGTCACCATCCCCGAGCTCGGCACGGTGCAGGCCGCGGTGCCGCCGACGGTGGTGCTGACCTCCAACCGCACCCGCGAGCTGCACGACGCGCTGAAGCGACGCTGCCTCTACCACTGGATCGACCACCCCGGGCTGGAGCGGGAGGTCGCGATCGTCCGCTCCCGCGCGCCGGAGGTCAGCGCCGAGCTGGCCGGGCAGGTGGTCGGTGTCGTGCAGCAGCTGCGGGCCGGTGGCGACCTGCTCAAGCCGCCCGGGGTCGCGGAGACCCTCGACTGGGCCCGCGCGCTGCAGCACCTCGGTACGGTCGAGCTCGACGTCGAGACCGCTGCCCGGACGCTGGGGGCGCTGGTGAAGTACCGCGACGACGCCGCCCGTGTGAGCGCCGCGCTGGACCGGATGCTCGCGCGATGAGTAGCCCTGTGTCAACGTCAGGCCGCTTCGACACCGCTGAGCAGTGCCTGGAGGGCGCCGTGCTGGTGGGGGTCGTAGGCGGTCTGGTTCTGCCAGCATCGCCAGATCACGCCGAGCCAGGCGCGGGCCAGGATGCGGGTGGCGTGGGGGTGGTCCTTGCCGCGGGCGAGGGCGTCGTTGTAGATCTTCGCGGCCCAGGGGTTGGCTCGGCGGGAGTCGCC
>NZ_VLJQ01000127.1:0-8369 GCF_007829375.1 Nocardioides sp. J9
CCGACGGTGTAGCCGAAGAGGCCGATCATGAAGGCGGCGATGCCGACCGACCAGGGGCGGCCGAAGCCGGCCTCGATGATCAGGCCGGTGGCGGTGATCGCGCCGGCTCCGAGGACGCCGATCGGGAGCAGGGTGCGCAGCGGGGCGTAGCAGGCGAAGGCGAAGGCCGCGGCCGCGATGCCGGCCCCGATCGCGGTGGCGGTCAGGCTGACCAGGTCGAAGCGGGGCAGGGTGAGCCGCGGGATCTCGAGCCCGATCTGCGCGCACAGCGACAGGCCGCCGCTGACGCCGGCGATGATGCCGGCGGTCGCGAGCACCGCCTCGAGCACGCGGGCGCCGCCGGTGACGAAGAAGCCGGAGAGGGCGTCCTGGATCGCGCCGACGAAGCCGATGCCGGCGAGCAGCATGATGATGTTCGCGGTGACGACGAGCGAGGCGTTGAGGTGCACCCACGGCTCGGCGAGGCGGGTGCCGAGCGCGGCGAGGACGGTGGCGACGACGCCGCCGGCCACCTGCTGGTAGAAGCCGGGCAGGCGCCGCCGGGTCATCCACATCTGCAGCCGGTCGATGCAGACGGCGGCGAGCATCGCGACGAGCACCACGACCGCGTTGCCGCCGAGCTGGAGGCCGACGCCGCCGCACATCACGCCGACGCCGAGGGTCGCCGCCCAGCGGGGACGGGCGTGGCCGGACGACACGATCGCCGCGAGCTCGGTACGGGCGTCCTCGAGGCCCACCTTCCCGGCGACGACGTCGCGGACCAGGTGGTCGACACGGGTGAGGTCCTCGTAGTCGATGTCGCGCTGGGTGACCGAGCGCAGCTGCACGACCGGCGGCTCGTCGAGCCCCTGCTGGACGCTCATCGCCAGCGACGTGAAGGTGACGTCGACCTGGGTCTGGCGCACGCCGAGCGCCCGCGCGAGGGCCCGCATCGTCGCGACGACGTCCGGCGCACCGGCGCCTGACGAGAGCAGCACCTCCCCCACCTTCAGGCACAGGTCGAGCGTGCGGTGAAGGGTCCGCAGGTCGTCCATCCCCCCATGCTGTCAGGTTCGCCACCGCGACCGGGCGACCCCTACGCTGAGGAGGTGCGCATCGACTTCCACGGCTCGCCCGAGCCGACGCTCGGGGTGGAGTGGGAGTTCGCACTGGTCGACCGCCGCACCCGCGACCTCCGCAACGACGCCGCCCATCTCTTCGCGCGGGCGAAGCCGCGGATGCCCGACCCCGGCAAGCTGCACAAGGAGCTGCTGCGCAACACCGTCGAGGTCGTGACCGGCGTGTGCCCCACCGTCGCCGACGCGATGGCCGACCTGACCGACACGCTGCGCCACGTCACCTCCGCGGCCGACGACCTCGACCTGGACCTGTACGGCGCCGGCACGCACCCCTTCGCGAGCTGGACCGGGCAGCAGCTGACCGAGGGCCACCGCTACGAGGAGCTGATCAACCGCACCCAGTGGTGGGGCCGGCAGATGCTGATCTGGGGCGTCCACGTGCACGTCGGCCTCCCTGAGAAGAGCCGGGTGATGCCGGTCCTCGCCGCGCTGCTCACCTACTACCCGCACCTGCAGGCGCTCTCGGCGTCCTCGCCGATCTGGATGGGCGTCGACACCGGCTACGCCTCCAACCGGGCGCTGATGTTCCAGCAGCTGCCGACCGCGGGCCTGCCGTTCCAGTTCGAGCGGTGGGAGGAGTTCGAGGCGTTCGCGCACGACCAGGTCACCACCGGCGTCATCGACGAGCTCAGCGAGATCCGCTGGGACCTGCGCCCCGCCCCCACGCACGGCACCCTCGAGAACCGCATCTGCGACGGTGTCTCGACCCTCACCGACATGGCCGCGCTGGTGGCGCTCATGCACTGCCTGGTCGTCTGGCTCGACGGCCGCGCCGCCGCCGGCGAGCGCCTGCCGACGATGCCGCCGTGGCACGTGCAGGAGAACAAGTGGCGCGCCGCACGGTACGGCGTCGACGCGATCGTGATCCTCGACGCCGAGTCGAACGAGCGGCTGGTCACCGAGGACCTCGCCGAGCTCGTCGAGCAGCTCGCGCCCACCGCGGAGCGACTCGGCTGCTCCGCGGAGCTGGCGTCCGTCCTCGACATCCCGACCCGCGGTCCGTCGTACCAGCGCCAGCGGGTGGTGGCCGGGCGCACCGACAACGACCTGGTCGCCGTCGTCGACTCCGTGGTCCGCGAGCTCCGCGTCGAGCTCGACCAGCGCCCCGGCTAGCCGGGGCAGCCGGGCGACCGGGGCCGGGGGCCGTCAGTAGCGCGGTACCCCGATGAACTCGATGCGGCAGTCGTCGTCCTCGCACACCGGGGTGTCGGTCCACACCAGCGCGGACTCGAAGCCCGACCCGGTCGACGTCATCACCTGCACGCCGGTGAACTTCGACTCGCCGAAGGCCTTCACCACGAACACGAGGTCGGCCTTGCCGTCGCCGGTGACGTCGCTCAGCACGGCGCCCTGCAGCGTCCGGGACCCGATCTTCGAGCTGCCCGTGAAGCCGGCGACCTCCTCGAGGCGGCCCCTGGAGACGTCGTAGGCGTTGACGTCGATGATCCCGGTGCTGGAGTTGGTGCGGACGCCGATGAGGTAGGTCTTGCCGTCGCCGGTCACGTCGCCGGCGCGCAGCGCGTCGAGGTAGACGCCCGGCTTGTTGACCGCGCCGGCGTCGAACCCCTTGCCGGTCGAGGTCAGCAGCGCGTAGCCACGGTCCCCGGAGTAGTAGCCGCCATAGTCCTTGTCGCTGACCCGCTCGGCCGGCAGCTGGACCCACAGGTCGGTGTCGCCGTCGCCGTCGAAGTCGCCGGGGTGCAGCCGCACCACGTCGATCACCGCGTTCGGCATCGACAGCCACAGCCGCGGGGCGGAGAAGGTGCCCTTGCCGTCGTTGGTGAGCACGCTGACGTCGACGTTGCGGTCGTTGGGGCTGGCGATGACCAGGTCCTGGTCGCCGTCGCCGTCGAAGTCACCGTGGGCGAGCTGGATCTCCGCGTCGCCGTACTCCTTCAGCGTCGACAGCGACAGCGTGAACGTCTGGTCCTCGGGGAAGGCGTCGTCGGAGGACGTCAGCGTGACCTGCTTGCCGGAGGCCACGAACTTCCACGCGAGGTGGTCGTTGGCGCCGTCGCCGTCCCAGTCGAGGAAGATCTCGTTGGGCTCCCGGTAGGGGTCGACCGCGGTCTCGCGGGTCTCGAAGCCGTTGCCGTTGCTCAGCGCCTCGACCCGCGTCACCTTGTCGTAGTCGAGGTAGAAGTAGAACCGCGCGTCGCCGTACCCGTCGCCGTTGATGTCGCCCTGCACGGCGGCCGTGGCCGGCTCGTCGGTCGGGTCGTCGCCCGACCCGCCACCACCGCTCCACGGCTGCAGCACGGCGAGCGTGATGCCGACCCCCGCGACGAGGACGAGCACGGCGGCCAGGGTGAGCCACAGCCCGAGGCGGCTCTTGCGCGGACCGCCCGCCGGGGTGCCGTACGACGGCTGGCCCGGCTGCCCGGGGCCCTGCCCCTGGCCGCTGGGCCCCTGCCCGCTGTTCGGCCAGCTGCCGGGGGTGGGCCAGCTGCCCGGCCCCGGCTGCGAGGGGACGTGGCCGTAGCCCGGCGGTGCCGACGGCGGCGGTCCGGCAGGTGCCTGGGCCGGCGGCGGCGCGGTCGGGGCGCCGGGGAACGACGGTCCCTGCCCGGGCTGCCCGGACTGCCCGGGCTGCGCCTGCTGACCGGGTACGGCGGTGGGCGCAGCGTCGTCGTGCCGCTGGCGGACCTGGGTGGGCTCGGCCTTGCGGCGCCGCTCGTCGGTCCACGCGTTGCCGTCCCAGCGCCGCTCCCAGCCGTCGCCGTCGGGGTACCAGCCCGCGGGCGTCGAGAAGTCGTTCACGTCCGAGTCCTAACCGGTTCGAGGGCAGATGAAACGCGGCAGGCGGTTGTGACCGGGACCCGGACGCGCAAGGATCGGGCCCTGCGACGAAAGGGGACCTCCGTGGTTTCTGTTCCGGGGTTCCGGCCCATCGACCCGACCTCGGCCGCCTTCCTGCTCGCGGAGAACCGTAGCCAGCCGATGCACGTCGGTGGCCTGCAGCTCTTCGAACGGCCGGCCGACGCCGGTCCGGGCTACGTCCGGGAGATGTTCGAGTCGATGCGCGACACCGAGCAGCTGGCACCGCTGTTCGTGAAGCACCCGCACCGCTCGGTGCGGACCGGCGGCACCCTGGTCTGGCGCGACGACGACCAGCTCGACATCGAGCACCACGTCCGCCACAGCGCGCTCCCCCAGCCCGGCCGGGTGCGGGAGCTGCTCGAGCTGGTCGGCCGGCTGCACTCCACCCGGCTGGCCTGGGAGCGGCCGCTGTGGGAGACGCACGTCATCGAGGGCCTGGCCGACGGCCGGGTCGCGATGTACACCAAGCTCCACCACGCGCTGGTCGACGGCATCTCGGCGATGCGGCTGATGGCGAGCGTGCTCTCCGACGACCCCGACCGGCGCGGCATGCCGGCGCCCTTTGCCGCGGACGCCGCGCCCCGCAACCGGCGCGGGCAGCAACCGGGCGAGGGAGATGGTGAGGGGCACGACCCGCTGACCGCTGCGGCCAGCGCCGCCAAGTCGCTCGCGGACCTGCCGGCCGACGCGCTGCGCAGCGCGATGAGCCTGAGCGCCGAGGCGGCCGGGATGCCGGCGGCGCTGGTCAAGACGCTGCGCAAGGGACTGCGCAACGAGACGTCCGCCGTCTCCCTGGCCGCCCCGCGCACGATCTTCAACCAGTCGATCACCGGCGCGCGCCGCTTCGCCGCCCAGGACTGGCCGGTGGAGCGGATGCGAGCCGTGGGCAAGGCCACCGGCACGACCATCAACGACGTCGTGCTGGCCATGTGCAGCGGCGCGATGCGGACCTACCTCGAGGAGCTCGACGCCCTGCCGGACCGCTCGATGGTGTCGATGGTCCCGGTCGGGCTGAACGCCAAGCAGGCCGGCGTCGCCTCCGCCGAGGGCGGCAACGCGATCGGGGCGGTGATGGTGCGCCTGGCCACCGACCTGGCCGACCCCGCCGACCGGCTGCGCACCATCAACCAGTCGATGCAGGACGGCAAGGAGGCGCTGTCGTCGATGACGCCGGCGCAGATCGTCGCGATGAGCGCGATCGGCATGGCGCCCTCGATTGTCATCCCGGCCCTGGGCATGCAGGGCGTGGTGCGCCCGCCGTTCAACCTGATCATCAGCAACGTGCCGGGTCCCCGGGACACGCACTACTGGAACGGCGCGAAGCTCGTCGGCACCTACCCGGTTTCCATCCCGATCAACGGCATGGCGCTCAACATCACCTGCACGTCGTACTCCGGCAACATGGGCTTCGGCCTGACCGGCTGTCGGCGCACGGTGCCGCACCTGCAGCGGCTGCTGACCTTCCTCGACGACGAGCTCGCCGCGCTGGAGAAGGCCGCCGGAATCGGCTGAGGCCCGCGCTCAGGCGGGGCCGGGTTGCTCGACGAACCCGCCCCCGACCCGCTCGGCGACCGCCTGCAGCCGGGCGCGGGTGATCGCGGAGACCGTTGCGTAGCCGGCCCGCTCGGCGTTCGAGCCGGGCCGGGTGGGCTCGGGCGCGTTCACCGACAGGCAGGTACGACGACCGCCGTCGGCCGCGTTCGCGAGCGCGACCGCGTGCCCGGTGGTGCCGGACCCGGCGAAGTAGTCGAGGACCCGGGCGTCGTCCGGCATGGTGTCGAGGATCCGCAGCAGCAGCCCGGTGGGCTTGGGCGACTCGAAGAGGTGGCCGACCAGGTCCTTGAGCTCGGCGACCGCGGTGTCGGTGGAGCCGACCTCCTCGGCGAGCCAGATGGTCCGCAGCTTCTTGCGCCGCCCGCCGACCGGGTGCCGCCAGTCTCGCTGGTAGACGTCGACCCGCTCCCCCGCCACCCCCCGCACCCGGCGGCACTCGAGGTCGTCGGGGCGCTCGTCGATCCGGCGGCGGGACCAGCGCCAGACGGCCGGCGTCCCGTCGCCGAACACCGGCTTCACCTCGACGGCTCCGGGGAACGGCTCGGTCGCCACCTGCCCGGTGTCGGGGKCGCCCCAGACCGCGAAGTGCAGCGTCGGCGCGGTGAGCGGGTTGAACTTCTTGTTGGTGTTGCGCAGCGGGAGGCGCCGGTAGCGGCGGCCGKCGGGCGCGACGAGCGGGAAGTCGGACTCGACGACGGTCGAGGCCGACGACGCATCCAGGACGCACCGGGCGGCGTCCCTGGCGTAGACGAGGAGGTACTCGTGCGAGGTGGCGAAGCCGCGGCCCAGCTGCCGGCCCTTGGGGTTGAGGTTGACCACGACCTGGGCGAGGAAGTTCTCCTCGCCGTACACCTCGTCGAGCAGCAGCCGCAGGTGCGCGACCTCGTGGTCGTCGATGCTCACGAAGATCGCGCCGGTCGGGGCGAGGACCCGGTGACCGGCCTCGAGGCGGGGGCGCATGAAGGCCCGCCACGCGGCGTGCCGGCCGCGGGCGCCCTCGCCGCGCTCGCCGCGGAAGTCGTCGCGGTAGGCGAAGTCGTTGCCGGTGTTGTACGGCGGGTCGATGTAGACCAGGTCGAAGGACTCCGCGGGCAGGCCGGCCAGCACGTCGAGGTTGTCGCCCTCGACGAACGTGTTCCAGATGGGCTGCGGTTCGGCCACGGGCCCATCGTGGCAGGCTCGTCGCCGTGACCACCGCGCCCCGCCGTACCTTCTCCCGCGCCGAGCTCGAGTCGTTCCGCGACGCCGTCGTCCCCGACCTGCTTCCGACCCGGCCGGGTCAGGAGCTGCGGCTGCTCTTCGTCGGCATCAACCCGGGGTTGTGGACCGCGGCGACGAGCACCCACTTCGCCCACCCGGGCAACCGCTTCTACCCCGCGCTGCTGCGGGCCGGGGTGATCACGACGCCGGTCGACCCGGCCAACGGCATGGACGACGACCAGCGCGACCTGCTGCGCGACCGCGGGATCGGCATCACCAACGTCGTGCCCCGTGCGACGGCGAAGGCCTCGGAGCTGTCGAACGAGGAGCTGCGGGCCGGCGGTGCGCAGCTCGTGGCGCTCGTCGAGCGGGAGCAGCCGAAGGTGGTCGCGATCGCCGGCATCACGGCCTACCGCGCCGCCTTCGGCAGGCCCAGGGCGGTGCCGGGGCGCCAGCCGGAGGACCTCGCCGGCGCGGAGCTGTGGGTGGTGCCGAACCCGAGCGGGCTCAACGCCCACGAGACGGTGGACTCGCTGGCCGCGGCCTACCGCGAGGTGGGCCGGGCGGCCGGGATCGTCTGACCCCGGCCGGCGCCGGCCAGCGGGTCACTCCTCGTCGTCGCCCTCGTCCTCGTCGTCATCGTCGAGCAGGCCCTCGGCGCGCGCCTGCTCGACGATGCGGCGGACGTTCTCGACCGAGCCGCAGCCCTGGTCGATCAGCTCGTTGCGCCGCGCGGCCCACTTGGCGCCGAGGTCGAAGCGGACCTTGGCCGACACCTCGGTGCGCGCCGGCTCGATGATGGTCAGCTCCTCCTCCGCGATGTGGTGGGCGATGAGGTTGCTGAGCTCCTCCACGGCGTCGGTGAAGGCCTGGGTGTCGGTGCCCTTGAGCTCGAGCACCTTCAGCAGCGCCTCGTTGCCCTCGGCGTGCTCCTCCTCGCCGTGCTCGACGGTCTCGCCGTCGATGTCCTCGGCCTTGCGGCGCAGCACGGGGTAGACGAGCTCCTCCTCGGCCTCGCCGTGGGCGATCAGCACGTCGGCGAACGCGCGGCGGACGGTGTCGCGGTCGGCGGTGCCGAGGCGGAGCTGGGCCAGGAGCAGCTCGAATCGACGGTGGTCGTCAGCGATCAGGTCGAGGACGTCGCCCGACGTGGGGCGACCGGTATCGATTCCGGTGGTCATGCCGCGGCCGGTACCCGCAGGACCCGGGGACAGTCCTGCGGGCACCGCGTCGCGGCCTCACGGCTGGCCGATCACCACGCTGAACATCACGGCCCGGGTGACCGACGGGCTGGCGGTGGCGACCCGCCCGGCCTGCGGCCCGGAAGGTACGACGCCGTCGGAGTCCGCGGTGAGCGAGAACACCGCGCCACCGCCGGACCCGGAGGTCGCCTCCCGCACCCCGCCGCCGGTCGTGCTCAGCGAGGTGTCCGAGGAGCTCTTCACCGCCCAGTAGGTGCTCACCCAGCTGCCCGGCGTCGCGACCACCGCGGGGGCGGTCAGCGACGTGGTGGACGCCGTGCTGACCGCGACGGCGCTGTCGACCACGGACGACCCGCCGCTGCTGCGGTAGGCCGTGACCGTGAGGTCGGCCTTCGCGATCGACGACAGCGTCACCGTCACCAGCGAGTCCGCGTCCGACGCCGTCGCGGTGCGGGTCCACAACCGGCCCTGGACG
>NZ_VLJQ01000127.1:8891-19256 GCF_007829375.1 Nocardioides sp. J9
AGGTCGGCCTTCGCGATCGACGACAGCGTCACCGTCACCAGCGAGTCCGCGTCCGACGCCGTCGCGGTGCGGGTCCACAACCGGCCCTGGACGTTGCCCTCGGCAGCCTGCTCCAGCTGCGTCCACCCGGCCGGACCGGTGACCGACGGCGTCGTGCTGTTGACCGCCAGCTGCAGCACCAGCGTGTCACCGGGCTGCACCGACGCCGGCACCCGCACCCGGTGGGTCGTGCTGTTCGCGTTCGCGGCGTCCGCGCCGACGTACCCGATCTCCGCGTCGGGCGGCTCCGGCGGGTCCGTCGGCGCGGCGGTGCGCTGGGTCTGCGCGGTGGCGCCGGCACCGTCGGTGACCGTCAGTGTCGCCTCGTAGGAGCCAGCGGCGGCGTAGGTGTGCTGCGCAGTCGCACCGCTGCCGGTCGCCCCGTCACCGAAGTCCCACGCGTAGGACGCGATCGGCCCCTCGGGGTCCGAGGACCCGCTGGCATCGAAAGAGCAGGTGAGGTCGGAGCACGACACGGTGAAGGACGCGGTCGGCTCCTGGTTGGGCGCCGTGCCGTTGCCCGAGGAGTCCTGGAAGAGGAACCACGCCCGGGCGCCCCACGTGGTGCCGTCGACGCCCGGCCCGGAGCGGACGGTGGCCGTCCCGCCGACCGGTGCTCCGGAGATCGGGCCCTGCGCCCAGTCGATGCGGCGCAGGTTGCCGTCGGACGTCGTCCACCAGAGGTGCTCGCCGGTGCCGAACATGCCGCGCACCTGGGCGAAGTCGATCCCCGCCACGTTGGCGGAGGCGACCAGCCGCTGCGCCCCGACGACCCCGCTCTCGGCGGTGAAGTAGCGGTAGAACAGCTGGTTCGAGCCGGACCGGGTGAAGTAGATCCGGCCGGAGTCGTAGAACAGGCCGGTCATCGTGCTGAGGTCGCTGGACCAGTCGGGGAAGGGCACGATCTGCTCGCTGGCGTCGACGGCCTGGGGCGCGCCGTACATGCTGCCGTCGAAGGTACGACGCTTGAAGGTGCCGTCGGAGTGGGCGGTGTAGAGCCAGCCGTTGAGCATGAACGCCCCGCGCACGGTCAGCCAGTCGACCGACCCCGACGGTGCCGACTGGACCTCGCCGACGCTGGAATTCGTCATCGCCCGCCGGCTCACCGGGACGGTGGTCACCGGCGCGGTGTCGGCGCGGACGATCTCGATCGCGTTGACCAGCGGGTTCTCGACGACGTGGACGAGCCGGATGTTGACCGTGCCGTCGCTGGTGACGGTGAACTCGCGCATGGTGCCGCGGTCGTGGCCGACGGACGCGACGATGTCGAAGTTCGTCAGCACGCGGCCGCCCTCGACGTCGACGTGGAAGACCCGCTGCCCGGCCTGCTGGGTGCAGGTGCACCGGTTGGCGAAGTACATCCGCACCTTGACCTCGGTGCCGGCCGGCACGGGGAAGGCCCACTCCTGCTCCTGGCCGCCGGCGGCGTCCCACAACTCGTCGTCGAAGACGGCCCGCGGGGTGCCGGCCGGGACGGTGGAGTCGACCGACGGGACGGTGGTGTAGCCGGCCCGGTTCTGGCCCGCGTTGTGGTACGGCGAGGGCGAGCCCGCGGTGTCGGCCTGCCAGCTCGGGCCGATGTCGGCCGGCAGGGCGGCGCCGGCCGCGTTCACCCGGTACAGGATGCTCGGGTCGGCGATGCTGCCGCCGGTGCCGACGCCGTAGAGGTCGTTCGGCAGCCCGGGGGTGCGCACCCGCGGGTAGGAGACGCCGTTGGGGTTCATCCGGGCGATGCGGCTCTTGAGCTGCCAGTTGCCGATCCGGTCGGTGTCGGAGGCGACCCACAGGCCCTCGGGGGTGTCGAGGAAGTCGAAGACACCGACGCCCTTGGTGCGACCCGGGTTCCACGAGAACGGCAGGCCGTTGATCGGGTCGAGCGCCGCGATGCCCTCGCGGGCCACCGCGCCCTGGCCCGCGTTGTCGCCGCGGAAGGCGTTGTTCTGCCAGCGGAAGTGGCCGCCGACGTACACGGCGGAGTCGGTGACCTCGACCCCGTAGGTGGTGTCACCGCCGGTGTAGTTGACCCACGACGGCCGGATGCCGGCGCCGGAGGACGCGGTCTCGAAGCGGGCGGTGGTGTCGCAGGGGCCGGACGAGCCGCCGTACGCGCCGGTCGTGGAGACGACGAAGAACCGGCCGTCCGGGGAGAAGTCGACGTCGCGCATGTAGCTGTCGAACGCGGTGGAGCAGCGGGCCTCGTAGAAGCTCGTCCGGAAGTCTGCCGGCTCGGCGCTCGCGCCGGAGGTGTCCAGCATGAGCAGCTGGTGGTTCACCACGTCGTCGAGGGTGTGGAAGTTGCCGACCGCGACGAGCCGGTCGCCGTCGGGGGTGATGTCGAACTTGAGGACCTGGGTGACACCGTCGTTGTGGTTGCCGGCGATCACGCGGCTCATGAAGGTCGTCGGTGCACCGGTGGTGGGGTTGAGCGTGGCGAGGGCGCGCTGGGCGCGGCCGCCGACGTGGGTGAAGGCGCCGCCGATCCAGAGCCGGCCGTCACGCAGCGCCGCGTCGCGGACCTGCCCGGAGACCGTGCCGGCGTTGAAGGTCGTGACGACCTGGCCGTCGGAGATCCGCACCCGGGCGACGCGGGAGCGGCTCTGGCTGCCGATGCTGGTGAAGTTGCCGACGACGTAGACCGTCTCGTTGTCCCCGGCGTCGACGATCTTCTGCACCACGCCGTTGGGGTTTGGCACGAAGCTCGTGCTGATCGCCCCGGTGGTCGCGTTGAAGGCGAGCAGGTTGCTGCGCGCGAGCACGGTCTGGCTGTTGTCGTTGCGGGCCTGGCTGAAGTTGCCGCCCAGCAGGACGGTGTTGCCGACCTTCGTCACCGACAGCACCCTGCCGTCGAGGACGTGCGGGGTGCCGCTGGCCGCGACCTCGCTGACCAGGCGCCCCGGTGGCGAGTCCTCGGCCAGCGCCGGCGCGACGAGCGCCGTGGAGAGGAGACCGATCAACGCGGCCACCAGGTGGGGAGCTCTCCGGATCCACATGTGCCTTCTGCCCTTCTCGAGTCGGCCCGAGACGTCGACACCGGCGCGGCCGGGAGCCCGGCCCGTCGGGCATCCGTGGTCCCGGAACCACGTCAGTGAGGCGACGCTAGGACTGCCCGGGCGGGTGTGGTCCGGGCAGCGGGCAACTTCCCCGAAATGGGTGAACGGCCCCGCGGCAGGTGGTCCAGACGGCTGCGCGGACGGCTGTGCGGGCGGCTGGCTGGAGGCGCGGTACGTCGGCTCAGGCTGTGGTCGCGGCCCGGAGCCGCTCGAGGTGGGCGTGCACCAGCGAGACCGCGGACGCGCCCTCGCCGCTGGCGGCCGCGACCCGCTTCATCGACCCGGCGCGGATGTCACCGGCTGCGAAGACGCCCGGCACCGACGTGGCGAGGCTCTCCGGCGGCCGGCCGTCGATCCAGCGCTCGCGCGGCACGTCCCGCCCGGTCAGCACGAACCCGTGGTCGTCGCGCAGCACCGACTCGCCCAGCCAGTCGCAGTGCGGGGCGGCGCCGATGAGCAGGAACAGCCCACCCGCAGGCACCCGCTCCTGCGCGCGGGTGCGCACGTCGCACAGCTGGAGCCAGCCCAGCTGCCCGGTCTCGTCGGGGCCGCCGTCGACGATCTCGGTGCACGGCCGCACCGTGATCCGCGGGTTCCAGGTGATCTCGTCGATGAGGTACTGCGACATCGTCGACGACAGGTCCTCGCGGCGGACCAGGATCGTGACCGACCGCGCGAAGCGGGCGAGGTGCACGGCCGCCTGGCCCGCGGAGTTGCCGCCACCGACGACGAAGACGTCGCGGTCCTCCATCTCCCGCGCAGCGGTCATCGCGGCGCCGTAGTTGACGCCCGCGCCGACCAGGTCCTCCAGCGGGGCGACCCCGAGCCGGCGGTAGGCGACGCCCGAGGCGACGACGACCGCGCGGGCGCGCACGTCACCGCCCTCGGTGACCAGCACGTGCGGTGCCCCGTCCTGCGCGGGGCGCAGCTCGACGACCGGCCAGCCGGTGAAGAAGCGGGCGCCGAACCGGATCGCCTGCACCCGTGCGCGCTGGCCCAGCCGCTGACCGGAGATGCCACGGGGGAAGCCGAGGTAGTTGCGGATCATCGAGCTGGTGCCGGCCTGCCCGCCGACCACCTCCGACTCGACGACGACCGTCGAGAGCCCCTCGGACGCGCCGTAGACCGCGGCCGCCAGCCCGGCGGGACCCCCGCCGACCACCGCGAGGTCCACGACCTCGCCGCAGTCGATGTCGGAGGGGCGGCCGTAGAACGCTGCCGCCAGCTCGCGCGTCGAGCGCGGCGACAGCACCGGCGCCTCGCCCCAGACCGCAGCCGTCAGGTGCACCAGCGGGTACGACGGCTCGCCGTCGACCTTCGCCAGCGCCTCCTGCCCCTGCGGGCTGTCGGGGGTGTAGACGCGGTAGGGCATGCCGGTGCGGTCCAGCAGGTCCCGCACGGCCAGCGCCATCGGTCGGGCGTCCGGGGCGATGACCCGCACCGTGTCGACCTCGTTGATCGCGACGGTGGCGCCCCAGTCGTTGAGCAGGTCGGTCACCGCGTGGTGGAACTCCTCGTCGCGGCGGGCCTGCGGGAGCACGTGGTAGGTGTCGAACTTCCCCTTGCGCAGGTAGGGCCGCAGGGCGACGCTCTCCTCGGCGAGCCGCTCCACCGGGATCAGCACCAGCCGCCGTGCGGTCGGGACCAGCGTGCGCCACGCGTGCAGCGCGTGCAGGACGTCCGTGTCCGGCAGCCGTGACTCCGTCGCGACCAGGGCCACCGGCTGCCCGGCAGCGCGGGCCTGCTCCAGGAGCGCGGTGGCCTCGGCGGCGCTGGTGGCCGACCGGACGTCGTACTCCCGGTCGTAGCGGTGGAACTGCTCGACCATCACGTCGAGCTGCTCCCCGGACACCAGCAGGATCAGGGGGTCCGGCGCGGGGGCTGCCACCCGTCCAGCGTGTCAGATCACCAGGTTGAGCGCCATCACGAAGACCAGGCCGCTGACCGACAGCAGGGTCTCCATCGCCGACCAGGTGGCGAGGGTCTTGCCGACGGTCATCCCGAAGTACTCCTTCACCAGCCAGAAGCCGGCGTCGTTGACGTGGGAGAAGAACACCGAGCCGGCGCCGATCGCGAGCACCATCAGCGACACCTCGCCCGTGGAGAGCTGGTCGGTCAGCGGCGCGAGCAGGCCCGACGCGGTGACCGTGGCGACGGTGGCAGAGCCGGTGGCGAGGCGGATCAGGACGGCCACGAACCAGGCGAGCAGCAGCACGGAGACGTTGCTGTCGGCGACCCGCTCGGCGACGATCGTCCCGATCCCGGTGTCGACCAGCGACTGCTTGAAGCCGCCACCCGCGGCGACGATCAGCAGGATGCCCGCGACGCCCGGCAGCGAGGACTCGATCGACTTCGCGATGCCGTCGCGGCCCATCCCGCTGCCCATGCCGAGGGTGAACATGCCGACCACGACGGCGATCAGCAGGGCGATGAGCGGGGTGCCGAGCACGTCGAGGGTGCGCCGGAGCGGGTCGGACTCGTCGTCGATGAAGATGTCGGCCAGGGCCTTGCCCATCATCAGCACCACCGGCAGCAGCACGGAGGCGAGGGTGACCGGGAAGGACGGCCGCTGCGGGAGCTCCTCGGCGTCGGTGGCCTCGAAGCCCGCGGGGACCGGCACGTCGACGTACCGGCCGACGAGGCCGAACACCGGGCCGGCGATGATCACGGTCGGGACGGCAACGGCGATGCCGAGCGCGAGGGTGGTGCCGAGGTCGGCGCCGAGGTAGTCGATCGCGGTGAGCGGGCCGGGGTGCGGCGGGACCAGGCCGTGCATCGCCGAGAGGCCGGCCAGGGCCGGGATGCCGATGGTGACCAGGGACTGCCCGGAGCGGCGGGCGACGAGGTAGATGACCGGCATCAGCAGCACGAGGCCGATCTCGAAGAACATCGGCAGGCCGATGACCGCGCCGACCACGGCCATCGCCCACGGCAGCGCGCGCGGCGAGGCGTGGCCGATGATCGTGTCGACGATCTGGTCGGCTCCTCCGCTGTCGGCGAGGAGCTTGCCGAACATCGCGCCGAGCGCGATCAGGATGCCGACGCCGGCGGCCGTGGAGCCGAAGCCCGCGGTGAAGCTGGCGATCGAGGTCTCCACGCCGACCCCGGCGACGACGCCGACCGTCAGGGCGCCGGCCGTCAGGGCGAGGAACGGGTGCAGCCGGGCGCCGATGATGAGCACGACGATGACGGCGATGCCGAGCAGGGCGGCGACCACCAGGCGCCCCTCGGAGGCGACCGGCTCGACGAGGTCGGTGCCGGCGGCGAGGACGAGCTGTGCGGACATGCAGGGACTCCTCAGGACGGGTCGGTCTGGTCGACGTACTGCTGGACGATCGCGTCCACCGACTGGTCGACGTCGATGACGGTGCCGGCCTCGTCGTCGGCGAGCGGCTCGAGCGTGTCGAACTGCGAGTCGAGCAGCGAGGCCGGCATGAAGTGGCCGGGCCGGGCGGCCTGGCGCCGCGCGATGACCTCGCGGGTGCCGTGCAGGTGCAGGAAGAAGGCACGCGGGGCGTGGCTTCGCAGCTGGTCGCGGTAGGCCCGCTTGAGCGCCGAGCAGCTGACGACGCCACCGCGCTCCCCGTGACCGGCCAACACCGCAGCCCCCGCGGCCGGCGGTCGTCGTCGTCCAGCGGGACGCCGGCCGTCATCTTGTCGATGTTGGCCTGCGGGTGGAGGTCGTCGGCGTCCTCGTAGGGGACGCCGAGGCGCTGGGCGAGCGCCGCGCCGACCGTCGACTTCCCCGATCCCGACACGCCCATGACGACGATCAGCGGCGCGCCCCCGTGGTGCGGCAGGGTGCTGCTCATGACTCCTCCTGGAGGACGATGACCCGGACTCCTGGCGGAGTACCCCGTGTGCTGGCCGTCACAGTCTGCAAGCATTAATCTGCTTTTTACAACCCCACCGGCGCATTAAATCTGATCTTTGGAGGGTACGTGGCCCGCACCGCGCTGCACGAGGACGTCCTCGAGGCGCTCGGCGGTCGCATCGTCTCGGGCGACCTCGCCGAGGGCGCGGTGCTCACCCTCGACACCATCGACACCGAGTACGACGTCAGCCGCTCGGTCTCCCGCGAGGCCGTGCGGGTGCTGGAGTCGATGGGCCTGGTCGCCTCGCGGCGCCGGGTCGGCGTCACCGTGCTCCCCCGCTCGGCCTGGCACGTCTACGACCCCCGGCTGATCCGCTGGCGCCTCGACTCCGAGGACCGCACCCGTCAGCTGCGCTCGCTCGGCGAGCTGCGCAGCGGCGTCGAGCCGGTCGCCGCCGGGCTGGCCGCACAGCGCGCGACGCCCGAGCAGTGCGCGGCGCTGACGGCCGCGGCCAGTGACATGGTCGTGCACGGCCGCGCCGGCGACCTCGAGGCGTTCCTGGAGGCCGACATCGCCTTCCACCGCATCCTGCTGGCGGCGTCCGGCAACGAGATGCTGGCCGCGCTCGACGGCGTCGTCGCCGAGGTGCTGGCCGGGCGCACCCACCACCACCTCATGCCCGAGCATCCCAAGGACGAGGCGGTGGCGCTGCACGTCGAGGTGGCTCGCGCCGTACGCTCCGGCGACGCCGACGCGGCCCGCACGGCGATGGCCACGATCATCTCGGAGGCGACCGGCGCCGTGACCGAGAACGCAGCGGAGGCGACGGGTGCAGACGGGGAGGACTCGACTAGGCTCGGTTGACGATGGAGACCACGCCAGAGCTCGCCCGCCTCGTCGACCAGCTGCAGGCCGAGGAGTACACCGTCACCGAGCCGCTGCCCGGTGTGATCCACGTGAAGGGCCGCTTCTCCAACCCGGAGCGGATCGCGCTGCGCGCGGCCGCCGACGCCGGTGACATCGCCGTCGCCGTGTGGGCCACCAGCCACCACGACGACTGGGCCCTGGTGTGCTGGAACCGTCCGGACCTGGTGACCATCACCCAGAAGGGCGCCGCGCCGCAGCGCTGGCGCCACCGGCGGATCCCGGACACACTGCGCCCCGACGCGCAGACCTTCCTCGAGGGCGCGTCCTCCCCCTTCGACATCGTCACCCGGCCCAAGCACCAGCCGACCGACGCGGCGCGCGAGATCCTCGGCCAGTTCGAGATCACCGACCCGCCCCCGCCGGGCTGGGTGCCGCCCGTGGTCGAGGTGCCCGAGATCCCCGTCGTCCGCGAGTCGCGGGTGCCGACCGCCCCGGCCGAGAAGGCCCGCCGCGCCGCCACCCCGCGCGCGCCCAAGGCGCCGCCGAAGCCGGTCAAGGCCGAGCCGGTCGTCGCGGTCTGCCCGACCTGCTTCATGGCCATCCCCGCGACGGGCATCTGCGACAACTGCGGCTGAGCTGAACTGGCCGAGCGTGTCGCCTGTCGGCTCCCGTAGGCCCAGCCTCCCGCTGGCGGCAAGACTCCCGCCTGTCGCGCCTACGGTTCAGCCGGTTGCCGCGAGGTCGTCCGGTGCGGCGACGCGCAGCTCGACGTCGTTGGCCAGGTGCACCGGCCAGCGGTCGCAGGTCGCGCTGAGGGCACGCGCCCACGCGAGGTCGCCGGGCGTGCGGCCCGGCCCGCCGGGGCGGGCGTAGAGGAACGCGCAGGTGCGGTCCCCGCCCACGAGCTGCTCGACCAGCCGGCCGAGGGTGGCGCACTCGCTGGCGCCGGGGTGCAGCGGGACGTCCTCCACGTTGAGGACGTGGCGCGGCCGGTCGCCGTCCACGAACAGCAGCCACAGCTGCGGGGTGGCGAAGCCGAGCTCCCCCATGAGCGAGCGCCAGGCGTGCTCGACGGAGGACTGGTCGGTGAACGGCGGCATCTCGTCGGGCGAGAGCCGGGGCGGGATCTGCTGGTCGTCAGTGGTCATGCGACCACCCTGCGCCTTTTCGGCCGACCGCGTCGGCCGTCGTCCACAGGCCCGGTCCTGCGCCAGTGGGCGAGGTGCGAGGCGCCCCACCCCAAGTCCGGTGGTTGAGGTGCGAGGCCGCCCGCGGCCGAGCCTCGAAACCACCGGCCGTGGTGCACCGGACTGTGCCCGCCACAGTCCGCCGTCCAGGCCCGGAGGTTTCGAGGCTCCTCGCTGGCGCTCGTCGCACCTCAACCACCGGGAGCACGGCGTGGCGAGCCCAGGACTCGCGGCCTGCTGCTGGGCGGACCCAGCCCCCGAGAGGCGACACGCTCGCGCAGTCAGTGACAACCTAGTCCCCGCCGCAGGCCCGGCCGTCGCCGTCCCGGTCGAGGCCGTGCGGGTCGGGGCCGGTGACGGTGACTGGCCCGACGTCGGCGCAGTCCAGGTCGGGCGGGTAGAGCGGGACGCACGGGTCGTAGCCGGGCTCGCAGCTGCTGCCCTTGTCCTTCTTCCCGCTGCCGAGGAGGCCGCGCGGCTGGTTGTCCTGCTGCGGCTTTCTCTTGCAGGTGATGTCGGGGGCCGCCTCGTCGGCGGCGATGTAGTCGTCCTCGCGCGGGTGCCGGCCGTAGCCGTCGCGCGAGTCGTAGCGGGCGATCGCCAGGCCCTTGTCGAGCATCTGCCGCCCGACGTCGAGGCCGTCCACCTCGACGTAGCGCAGCAGCCGGTCGTAGACGTCGCGGTCCTCGTCGGACTCGACGAGCACGACTTCCTTGCCGAGCACGAGCCGCTTCATCGTGGACTGCGCGGGCCCGAACCCGCACTCGCCGCGCTCGGGGGTGTCGATCCCGACCAGCCGCACCCGCTCGCCGTTGTCGAGATCGATGGTGTCGCCGTCCACGACGTGGGTGACGACGTACGTCGTCTCCTCGATCGCCGGCTCGACGATGTCGTCGGTCGGCTCGTCGAGCAGCTCCTCGACCTCGGTCGGCTCGGGCGTGGGTACGACGGTCTCGGTGACCGTCTCGGTCACGACCACCTGCCCCGCGTCCGTCCCGCTGTCCAGCTCGCAACCGGTCAGCGCGAGCAACGCAGCCGCCCCCAGGGCGCCCACGCCCCGCCGCACCCGGCGTCCCATCGATGACATCTCCGACCTCCGTCCCGGACGCTACGTCCGGCGCGCGGACCTGTCCGGAGAACCGTGAAACTGCGCACCCCGCCGGTGCTCAAACTGCGGAGCCACCAGCACGCGCCAGCCCGCCGGTGGTTGAGGTCTGAGACGCCCTGGTACCGACTGCCTGCCGCTGGTTGAGGTGCGAGGCCGCCCGCGGCCGAGCCTCGAAACCAGTGGCRCCTGTTCACCGGACTGTGCCCACCACAGCCCACCACGCAGGCCCGGAGGTTTCGAGGCTCCTCGCTAGCGCTCGTCACACCTCAACCACCGGGACAAGACTCGCCGCGGCTCGC
>NZ_VLJQ01000128.1:0-19237 GCF_007829375.1 Nocardioides sp. J9
GGGCCGCCTCGTCGATGACATCGTCGTCGACGAGGACGAAGTCGTCCAGCGATCCGCGCAGGATCCCCTGCGGCAGCGGGTACCCCGTGGTGGTCGCCAGTCCCGAGGCGCGGGTCGTCGCCGGCGCGGTCTCGATGGTGCCGCTGCGCCAGGAGCGCCAGCCCGCCGGCGCCGCGGCCGACTGCACGCCCACGACGCGGGTCCCGGGCGCGAGCGCGTCGCGGACCAGGCAGGCGCCGGCCGCGCCGGTGCCGCTGCCGATCGGCACCAGCACCGCGGCCAGCGGCACCGGGAGGTCGGCGGCCTGCCGGAAGAGCTCGAGGTACGCCGTCGCGTGGCCCAGCACGATGCGCGGGTCCGTGGGGCACACGAAGGTGGCCCCGGACCGCGCCGCGAGCTCGCGGGCCGCCGCACCGGCCTCGCCCAGGGTCTCGCCCCGGACCACGACCTCGGCGCCGAGCGCCGCGACCGCGTCCTGCTTGACCGCCGGGGCGGTGGACGGCATCACGATCGTGGCGCGTACGCCGGCCAGCCGGGCGCCGTACGCCACCGACTGCGCGTGGTTGCCGGTCGAGCAGGTGACCAGGCCGTGCTGCTGCTCGGCGTCGGTGAGGGTCGAGGCGAGGTGCACGCCGCCTCGGACCTTGAAGGAGCCCGTCGGCAGCACGTGCTCGTGCTTGACCAGGACCTCGGCGCCGACGGCGGCGTCGAGGAGCGGGTGCGACTGCAGCGGGGTGGCCGGGAGCTCGCGGGCGACCACCTCGGCGGCGCGCAGGACGTCGTCGTAGGACAGGTCGGGGAGGTCGGGGAGGTCGGCGGCCATGCGCCCATGCTCCCGGTCGGAGCACCTATCGGTCCAATAGTCTTCATCGCTCGAAATCATCGATGCCGTCGATCTATGCTCGACGCCATGATCGACCTCCGCCGGCTCGAGGCCCTGGTGGCCGTCCACCGCACCGGGTCCGTCTCCGCGGCTGCTGCCGAGCTCCACTACGGCCAGCCGACCATCTCGCACCACCTGCGCCGGCTGGAGGCGGAGACCGGCGCCGTGCTGCTGCAACGGGTCGGCCGCGGCGTGCGGCTCACGCCCGAGGGCGTGCTGCTCGCCCGGCGCGGCGAGGAGGTGCTCGGCCTGCTCGCGCGCGCCGAGGCGGAGCTGGCCGCGGCCACCAGCCTGCAGGCCGGCCGGGTCCGCCTCGCGGCCTTCCCGTCCGGCTCGGCGACGCTGGTGCCGGATGCGCTGGCGCTGCTCGCCGACCGCCACCCCGGGATCGAGCTGGAGCTGACGGAGGCCGAGCCGCCCGAGGCCTACGAGCTGCTGCGCGCCGGGTCGGTCGACCTCGCCCTCACCTTCGCCTACCCCGACCAGCCCGAGCCGGAGCAGGTCACCTCGGTGCCGGTGCTCGACGACCCGCTCCACCTGGTGACGCCGGCCGCCGCGGGCCCCGGGCCGGGCGCGGTCGACCTCGCCCGGTGGGCGGACCAGCCCTGGGTGACCGGCTGCGAGCGCTGCCGGCGCGAGCTGCTGGCCTTGTGCGCCGACGCCGGGTTCACGCCCGCGATCGCGTTCGCCAGCGACGACTACGTGGCGGTGCAGTCGCTGGTCGCCGCCGGGCTGGGCGTCACCGTGCTGCCCGGGCTCGCGCTGCGGGCGCACCAGCACCGCGGCGTCGCCACCCGCGAGCTCGCGGCGCGGCGGCACGTCCAGCTGTCGACGTACGGCGCTCCCCCGCGCCCTGCCGCGGTCGACGCCGTCGCGGCGGCGCTCACCGAGGTCGCGGCCGGCGCCTGAAGCGTCAGGACCGGCGAGCGGCCTCGATCTCCTGCCGCTGCGCCAGCCGGTGCGCGCGACGGATCTCGGCCTCGCGCATCCGGCGGTGGTCGTCCTCGGTCTCCGGCTCGAGCGCCGGCACCCGGCGGGCCCCACCCGCACTGTCGATCGCCACGAACACGAAGTAGGCCGACCCGATGTGGCGCAGCTCGGTGGTCGCGTCCCAGGGCTGGGTCTCGATGCGGACCCCGATCTCCATCGAGGAGGTCCCGACCCAGTTGATCTGGCCGAAGGTGCGCACGATGTCGCCGACCCGGACCGGCTCGAGGAAGGCCATCTCGTCGAGGGCGGCGGTGACCGCCGGTCCCCCGCTGTGCCGCTGCGCGACGACGCCCGCAGTGGAGTCGGCGAGCTTGATGATCTCGCCGCCGTGGATGTTGCCGAGCAGGTTGGCCTGGGCCCGCGACGTCACGCTCGCCAGCTCGATCCGGGAGTACGACGGTGTGCGTGCCGCCACGATCTCGTCCACCCCCAAACGGTAGCGTCACGGGCATGGCAGGACGCGGCGACGACGACGGCGACTTCGACTGGATGTACGGCTCGGGTCCCGACCGGGGCGGGGACGACCCCGAGCCGACCCGCCGCCTGCCCGTCCAGCCGCGCGGCGGCGTGTCGCCTCCGCGGAAGCCGGACCGCCTCCCACCGGCCCAGCAGTACGGCGCCACCCCCGAGCCCGACGGCCCGCCGCCCCCGCCGCCGTGGGCGCCGCGGCGCAGCCGCTGGAAGCGTCCCGGCACGTGGGTGCGCCTCGTCCTCCTGCTGCTCGTGGTGTGGCTGGTCTTCCTCGTCGCGGTCCCGGTCTTCACGTGGACCAAGGTCGACAAGGTCGACTTCGAGCCGAAGGGCGAGCGGCCCGGCGACCAGCCCGGCACGACGTACCTGCTCGTCGGCAACGACTCGCGCAAGGGCCTGTCGAAGGAGGAGCGCCGCAGGCTCAACACCGGTGACTTCGAGAGCGAGCTCACCGACACGATCATGCTGCTGCACACCGGCGACGGCCCCACCACGCTGGTGTCGATCCCCCGCGACTCGCCGCTCGAGATCCCCGGCCACGGCCGGTCGAAGGTGAACTCGGCGTACGCCAAGGGCGGCACGCCGCTGCTCGTGCAGACGCTCGAGCAGGCCACGGGCCTGCGCATCGATGGGTACGTCGAGATCGGGCTCGGTGGCCTGGTCGGCGTCGTCGACGCCGTCGGTGGCATCGAGATCTGCCCCAAGCAGCGGATCCGCGACCGGCCCGCCGGCCTCTTCGTCAAGAAGGGCTGCCAGGAGGTCGACGGCGCGACCGCCCTCGCCTACTCCCGGGCCCGCAAGTACAGCCCGATCTCCGACCTGGCTCGCGTGCAGCAGCAGCGCGAGGTGGTCGCGGCGGTCGGCGACAAGGTGCTCTCGCCGTGGTCGGTCATCAACCCGGTCCGCTACTGGCAGCTCAACAGCGCCGTGCCCGACTTCTTCCGCTTCGGCGAGGGCATGGGCCCCTGGGACGCCGGGCAGTGGGCGCTGGCGATGACCGACAAGGGCAAGTCCTGCACCGTCCCGCTCGCGGGCGGCGACGCGACGTGGGACGACGAGCGCGCCCAGCAGCTCTTCGACATCATCGCCGAGGACCGCACCGACGACATCACCCGCAAGCTGTGCACCCCCACCGGCCTCCCGCCGCAGTAGCCACCGAGGAACCGACGTGTACGAGACCCTGACCTGGGAGGTCGACGCCGACGGCGTGGCCACCCTGGCCCTCCACCGCCCGGACGCGCTCAACGCCTTCGACCTGACGATGGCGCGCGAGCTCGAGCAGGTCTTCCTCACCGACGCCCGCGACGACGCGGTCCGCGCGGTCGTGGTCACCGGTGCGGGGCGGGCGTTCTGCGCGGGGATGGACCTCAGCGCGGACGGCAACGTGTTCGGGCTCGACGAGTCGCTGCGACCCACGCCGGAGCAGTTCCGTGCGTCGTACGACGAGGAGCCGTTCGACACGGGTGTGCGCGACACCGGCGGCAAGGTCACGCTCGCCATCCACGCCCTGCCGAAGCCGGTCATCGCCGCGATCAACGGTCCGGCTGTCGGCATCGGCGCGACGATGACGCTGGCGATGGACATCCGGATGGCGTCGGAGAAGGCCCGCATCGGCTTCGTGTTCGGGCGGCTGGGCATCGTGCCCGAGGCCTGCTCGAGCTGGTTCCTGCCGCGCATCGTCGGGATCCAGCAGGCCCTGGAGTGGGTCTACTCCGCCGAGATCCTCTCCGCGGAGCAGGCGCTGGCGGGCCGGCTGGTGCGCAGCGTGCACGCGCCCGAGGACCTGCTGCCGGCGGCGCAGGAGCTGGCCCGGTCGTTCGTGAAGGACCGGTCGCCGGTCGCGCTGGGCCTGGCCAAGCAGATGCTCTACCGCAACAGCGCGGCGGCGGAGCCGCTGGAGGCCCACCTCACCGACTCGCTGGCGATGTACTGGACCTCGATCGGCGACGGCAAGGAGGGCGTGGCGGCCTTCCGGGAGAAGCGGACGCCGCAATTCACCTCGAGGGCGTCCGAGCTGCCCCGGCTGACCTGACCGGCCTGCCGGGGCGGGGGGCGGTGGGCCGACGGCTCACATCGCCATGAAGAGGATCTCCTCGCGGGAGTACTCGCGGCCGGGGTGCTCGGCGGCCAGGTGCGCCTGGACCTTCTCGACGAGCTCGTCGTCGGTCTCGCCGCGCAGGGTGGTGTCGCAGGGGCAACGCAGAGAGGGCATCGGAACCTCCGGAGGGTCGGTCGGGTGACGACCACTCCACTGTAGGCGGGAGCAGCGTCGGGAGCAGGCGGAAACGACTCCGGCCGCCCGAGGGCGGCCGGAGCGTCGTACGTGGTGCAGCGTCAGGCGGTGGCGCCCTGCTGGCGACGTCGGCCGTAGCCGACCCCGGCGGCACCGGCGCCGACGAGCGCGGTGCCCAGCAGCAGCCACATCAGGTTCGGGCCACCCGTGCCGGGCAGGCCGCCGTCGTCGCCGTCGTCGGGAGCACCCGCTCCGAGGCGGAACGCGGTGCTCGCGTCGGAGGGGAGGAACAGGCCCGCGTCGTCGGGCGTGAACGCGGCGGTCGCGATGTAACGGCCCTGCGGGAGCGCAGGACCGGTGACGGCGACGGCCTCGTCGACGAAGTGCACCGTGGTGGTGAACAACGGCGCAGCGGCGACGGCGCGCGCACCGCGGGCGGTGCTGGACGCGGCGAGGACCTGGACCTTGATGTCACCCTCGGGCGGCGTCGGGTAGTTGGCGCTCGCGCTGACCTCCAGCTCGACCGGCTTGCCCACCTGCGCGTCGACGACGACGATCTGCGTCTCCGTCGGGATCTTCGGTGTGTACGGCTCCGCGGACGCGGTCGTCACAGGCGCCACGGCGACTGCGACGGACAGCGCGGTGAGCGCGACGAGCTTTCTCAGCACTACTTCCTCCTAGAGCCTTCCCCATGCAACGACCCGGCTCGTTACCCCATGACGGGAAGTGCGTTGCGCTTGATCCTAGTGGGTCAGCCGCGATTCGTGGGAGAGGTCTCCACCAGATGGCCGAAAACCACGGAGCGGTTGTCGGTGTGGAAGATCTCCGAGCACGTCAGCAACGTGATGATGTGGTCGTTCGGCTTGCCGTCGACCCGGGCCGGTGGTTCGGTCCCTCCGGAGGGGTTCGCCGGCGACTCGTCGAGCACCCAGGTCTGGGTGAAGGGGATGATGAGGTCCTCTCCCCCGCTGTCCAGGACGTAGGTGTAGGTCGCGGCCCGGGTCTCGACGATGACCTCGTCGCCGGGCTCGAGCTCGGGGAAGTCGGCGAACGGCTCGCCGTGCGTCACCCGGTGCGCGGCGAGGGCGTAATTGCCGGCGGCACCCGGCTCGGCGGTGTCCTCCATGTGGCCGACGCCGGCGGCGAGGACCTCGTCGGTCGAGCCCTCCAGCACCGGCACGGAGTAGTCCTTGCCGAACCGCGGGATGCGCAGGATCGCGCTGGCGTTGCCGAAGTCCGTGCGCACGACGTCCTGGCCGTCGGTCCAGCCGTCGAGCAGCGAGCTGCGCACCTCCTCGTGCTTGCGACCGGACTGCCAGTTGGTGCCCCAGAACTGCCAGGCCACCCACGCGAGCACGGCGAGGCCGGCGGCGATCAGGCCGCAGCCGAGCCAGAAGGAGATGCGGCGCCGGGGCGAGGCCGGCTGCGTGCCGTCGGCGTCGGGGTCCACCGGACGGCGGCGGCGTCGGCGGACGCGGCCCGCGTCCCCGGACTCCTCCGGTGCGTCGACCTGCGGCATGCGTGTCCCTCCTGAAGTCCCGGATCCAGCTCCCACACCATCCAACGGCATGCTGCCGCCGGCGTCACGGGATCGGCCCGAAACGCGGGACGCCGGGCCGGGTGCTCAGGCGAGGCGGGTACGGCGGCTGCCGCCCGCGAGGCCGCCGCCGGCCACGACCAGGCCGAGCCCGGCGAGGAGCAGCCACAGGTGCGGGCCGCCGGTGTTGGGCAGCGCGCCGGGCTCGGTCACGCCGCCGGTGTCGTCACCGCCGCCCCCGCCGACCCGGAGGACGGCGGCGTTGCGGCACCCGACGAGCTCGGCATTGTCCGGGGTGAAGGCCATCGTCACCCGGTAGCGGCCGCGGGGCAGCTCCGGCCCGACGACCTCGAGGGGGGTGCCCTCGTAGCGCACGGACCGCGTCCAGACGACCGCGCGCGGCGCGACGCGGGCGGCCCGCGCGGCGCGGGCGTCCACCGTGGAGACGGTGAGGGCGACGGTGCCGACCTCGGGCACGTTCGAATTGCTTGCCACCTCGATGACGAGGTGCACCCGCTGGCCGACCGCCACCTGAGGTGCGTTGATGTTGCAGCTCGACGGGAAGGTGGGCGGGTAGTCGTCGGTCCCGGCCGCGGCCGTGCCAGCCGGCACGAGCAGCACGACGACCGTCGCGAGGGCGGTGAGCAGTCGGCGCATGGGCCCCATCTCCGGACGTGATGAACGGTGACCCCGACCCGAGCGGGGGCGGCTTCGACCGATCAACCGCGCGCCGCGACGAGAGTTACGTCACGACCACGAGTTTTGTTCTCTGATCCGGTCAGCCGGACGCGACGAGGGGCCCGGCGCACGTGCCGGGCCCCTCGTGCTGCGCGTGATCGCCTCAGGCGGTCACTTCTTGAGCATGAAGTCCGCGCTGGCGGGCGCCCAGAAGCTCGGGTCGCTCACGCGGACCCGGTACTCCCCGGCCGACAGGGCGGCACCCTGGTTGGTCTGCGCCGCCTTGGTGGACAGGTTGTAGATGTACTGCGCGTCGGTCGCGGACCAGCGCATCGCTAGCCCGTTGGTCGCCGGCGCGGACATCGACTCCTCCATCACGCCGCCGGAGGTGTCGGCCCCGATCTTCGCCAGCGAGACCGTCGGGGTCACGGAGGTCACGTCCGCGCCGTCGCAGCCGGTGACCCGGATCTTGACCGGGATGGTCGAGCCGATCTTGAAGGTGCTCTGCGAGCCGTTCGCGTTGATCGGCTGGAGGATGCCGCTCGGGGTCACCTTGGTGGCGAAGTCCGCGCTGTCGCTGCCGGTGCCGCCGTCGTCGTCGGTGACGGTGACGGTCGCGGTGAAGGTCCCGTTGCCGGCGAAGGTGTGCGAGGCGCTGAAGCCGGAGACGGCCGGGTCGACCACCTCGGTCGAGCCGTCGCCCCAGCTGATCGTGGCGGCGTGCGTGTCCGCGGTGCCCGGGTCGGTGAACGCCGTGGTCAGCTCGGTGGTGCACGCCGCCGTCGCGGTGGACGAGGCCGTCACGGACGGCGCGACGTTGGTCGCGCCGTACCCGAAGGAGAGCTCCGCCGTGGCGTGCTCGCCGTCGGTGGCGGTCACGGTGACCGTGCCCTCGGCGACGTCGTCGTCGGTCGGGAGCGACCAGGCGAAGGTGCCGTCGCCGTTGTCGGTGAACGAGCCCGGGGTGCCGGCCGCCACGCTCAGGGTGAGGGTGTCGTTGCCGTCGGCGTCGGTGAAGGAGCCGCTGGCCGTCAGGGTGTCACCCTCGAGGCCCTTCGCGCCGTCGGCGTCGAGGTCGCCGGCCGCGGGAGCGTAGGAGTTCGGGTCGCACAGGTCGCCCAGCGCGTCCCCGTCGGCGTTCGCCTGATCAGCGTTGGAGACGTCCGGGCAGTTGTCCTCCGCGTCGGGGACGCCGTCCCCGTCGGCGTCCGCCACCTCGACGTCGGCGGGCACCACGACGAGCTTGAAGGTCGCGCCCGAGGTGCTGAAGTCGTCCTCCTCCACGCCCGGCTGGGCGGTCAGGCCGGTGACAGGGAACGTCAGGGTGACCTCGCCCGGCGTGGACGGGGTGAAGGTCAGGCTGCTGCCACCGCAGCCCTGGCCGAAGGTCACGTTCGCGGGCAGGTCGGCGATGGTGACGGCCGGGGCGGACTCGAGGGTCCGCGCGACGCCGAGCACGAGCTGGCTGCCGCTGCCCGACAGGTTGCAGCCGTTGTCCCGGTTGTCGTCGGGATCGTCGCCGGTGGGCTGGATCTCGAGCCCGACAGTCACCGGTGACCCGGCGACTGCCGTCAGCGTCTTGATCCCGCCGTTGCTGACGAAGGCGGGGTGCCATGCAGAGATGTCGTCGGCGGACGCCATCCCGGCGAGTCCGGCCGACAGGCCCAGCGCCCCCACGGCGCCGAGCGCGAGCATGCGCTTGTTGATGATCACGGGGTGTCCCTCCGGTGCGGGCCGCCGGGAGAGGAGGCGGCCGGTCCGCCGCGGGCCCCTGCCCGCGGCTGGAAAAACGTCGCACCCGGACGTCCCCCGCATCCGGCACTTCGATCGATCACATCGGATCCGAGGGAGGCCGCACCGGGTCGTCCGGTGGCGACACCGGCGTCGCCCCGCGGCGACCTCCCGGCCGATCCCGCACGGGTCCCCCACAGCTCGTTCCGCGCCTAGCGTGGAGGCCCCACCCCGACGGAAGGACGCACCGTGGCAGCCACACCGCACGACCGCCCCGACCACGACGGGCGCGGCGAGCCCGACGACCCGACGTTCCTGAACGGGACGGAGCAGCGACGGGTGCTGGACGGCCTCGCGGCGCTCGTCGAGGGGCACTACGTCTTCCCCGACGCCGGACGGGCGCACGCGACCCACCTCCGGGCGTTCCCGGCCACGGACCGGGTCGTCGCGGCGGACCGGTTCGCCCGCCGCCTCACCCGGCACCTGCGCGAGCGCGACCGCCACTTCACCGTGACGTGGGGCGAGCCGGAGCGCCTCGAGCTGGTCGCCTCCCGGCCCGACGTCGGACCGGCGATGGCCGTCGAGCGCCACGGCGAGGTCGGCGTGCTCCGGGTGACTCGCTTCGACGACCTCGACGACCCGGCCTCGGCGGCGCTGGCCCGTCGCTCGCTGGCCGGGCTCGCCGGCGCCCGCGGCGTCTTGGTCGACGTGCGCGACAACGACGGCGGCTGGCCGTCGATGGTCGAGTACCTGCTCGCCCCGTTCACCGGCCCCACGCCGGTGCACGTGGTGACCTTCCGCAGCACCGGCCACCCCGACCTGGTCGCCTGGACCCGCCCCGACCCCGACGCGCCACGCCTCGACGACGTGCCGGTCGTCGTACTCGTCAACCGGGGCACGGCCTCGGCGGCCGAGAGCCTCGCCTACACGTTGCGCACCCTCTCCCGAGCCACCGTGGTCGGTGGTACGACGGTGGGCGCGGCCAACCCGGTCGAGCTCTTCGCCGACCGCTCCGGCTTCCACGTCTACGTGCCGACCGGAGCACCGATCGACCCGCGCACGGGCACCAACTGGGACCAGGTCGGGATCGTGCCGGACGTCGCCTGCGACGACGCCGACGCCCTCGACGTCGCGCTGCGCGCACTCGCCAGCACCGAGGCGACCTGACCCACCCCCTCGTCGAGACGTCACTTCCGGGACGTCGAGACGTCACTTCCGGGACGTCGAGACGTCACTTCCGGCACGTCGAAACGTCACTTCCGGCACGTCGAAACGTCACTTCCGGCACGTCGAAACGTCACTTCCGGCACGTCGAGACGTGGCTTCGGGCATGTCGGTTTCTCGCCACCGACACGCGCGACGTCACCGCCGCGGTCGGACGACAGCCTGACCACCCGACGCGCCGGAAGTCACCAGTCAACGGGCCAGAGGTGACCAGTCAACGCGCCAGATGTGACGTCTCAACGCGCCACAGGTGACCACTCAACAGGCCAGAGGTGACGTCTCGACGGGCCGGTGGGTCAGCCGTGGTCGTGGTCGTGGTCGCCGTGGTCGTGGTCGTGGGCGGCGAGGTCGGGGGCGTCGATGGTGCGGCACACCGAGTCCTCGGTGCCGGGGGCGACGACGAACTGGCCCATCATCCCCAGGTCCTCGTGCCGGAGGATGTGGCAGTGGTACATGAACGGGCTGTCCGGGTCGGTGTCGGGGCCGAACTGGACGGCGAGCCGGGCGGTCGACCCCTCGGGCAGGTGCACGGTGTCCTTGCGCCCGGTCTCCCACGGTTGAGGTGGTACGACGTCGCGGTCGATGACCGTGAAGGCGCAGCCGTGCACGTGGAAGTTGTGCACCTCGTAGGTGTTCTCGACCTCCCAGACCTCGACCGCACCGGCGGGCACGACCTCGTCGATGCGCGTCATGTCCATCTCCTTGCCGTTGATGGCCGAGTGGCCGTKGRGCGCGARGCGGCGGACGGTGGCGCCGGCCGGCGGCACCACGGGGGCCGCTCCCCCGAGCGCGGTCGGCACCGCGGCTCCCGGCCGGGCGTCGGCTGCCACCCGGACCTCGAGGAGGTCGAAGTCGCCCTGGTCGATCGTGGCGCTGCCGGCCTTCGTCGTCATCCGGACGACCTCGCCGGGCTCGAGCTCGACGACGAGCTCCGCCCGCTCGGCCGGGCCGAGCCGGAGCCGCGAGAGCCGGACCGCCTGCGGCAGGAGGCCCTGGTCACCGGCGACCACCGTGAACTCGCGGTCGTCGGCGAAGCCGAGGTTGTAGAGCCGGGCGTTGGAGGCGTTGAGCACCCGGAACCGGACGACGGTGCGGCTCACCTCGACGTAGGCGCCCATCGTGCCGTTGACGAGCATGTCGGTGCCCATCTGGCCGTAGCTCGCGTCGGTCTCGAAGGGCATCGACCCGTCGTCCTCGATGGTGCGGTCCTGCAGGATGCAGGGGAGGTCGTCGACGCCGTACTCGGCCGGCAGGCTGAGGGCGGCGGCGTGGTCGTCGTCGACGACGATGAGGCCGGCGACGCCGCTGAAGACCTGGCGGGCGGTCTGGCCGTGGGTGTGCGGGTGGTACCACTGCGTGGACGCCGGGTTCTGCACCGTCCAGCGGGGCGACCACGTGGCGCCGGGCGCGATCGGCTGGTGCGGTCCCCCGTCCATCCGGGCCGGCAGGTGCATGCCGTGCCAGTGCAGCGTGGTGACCTCGTCCAGGGTGTTCACCACGTCGAGGCGCACCTGCTGGCCGGTCCGCACCCGCAGGGTCGGACCGAGGAAGCTGCCGTTGACGCCGCACGTGGGCGTGCGCGTGCCGGGCAGGATCGCGGTGGTGCCCCGCTGGACGGTGAGCCGGACCGGACCGGCGCCGACCCGCACCTCCTCCGGCACCCGCAGCGGGCGGAGGGGACGCCAGGCGCGGCGCGGCTCGGAGAAGTCCGCACCGCACGCGGGCAGCGCCGAGACCGCTGCCCCCAGGCCGAGCACGCCGAGGAAGCGCCGGCGACCGAGCACCGGCCCTGCGAGGCTCACCGCCGGCTCCCGGCCGGGACCGGTCGGGCCGGCTCGCGGCGCATGAACCACGTGCGCACGCCGAGCACCTCGTGCTCCCGGACCACGTCGAACCCGAACCTGCGGTAGAAACCCACCGCCTCGGGGCGGTCCGTCTCGAGGTGGCCGACCAGGCCGGCCGCGTCGAGGTGCCCGACGTGGTGGGTCAGGAGGGCGTGCCCGATGCCCTCGCCACGGCGCCCGCGGTCGACCGACACCGGGCCGAGGTGGACGTGGGGCTCGGCGGGGTCGTGCGCCGCCCAGCCCCGGCTCCAGGCCACGAGCCGCACGGCCACCCGCGGTCCGAGTGCGGCGGCACACCCCACCAGCGCCAGCCGGGCCGCCGGTCCGGGGCGGCAGTGGCCCGGCGGCGCGGCGGCGGCGACCCCGACCAGCTGTCCGTCGCGTACGGCGGCGTCGACCGTCGTCGCAGGCGACATGGACAGCAGCACCCCCATCAACCGGCCGTGTGCTCGCTCCCGGCTCGCGTCGTCACCGCCGTAGACGGCCACGTGCATCGGGTTGTCGGCCATGCCGCGCCCCAGCAGCGCGGCCGCGTCGTCCAGCTCGTCGACCTCGAGGGGGCGGACCTGCACCCGCTGCCGAGGCCGCTCCGTCGCCCGCTCCGTCCCTGGCTCCACCTGGTGTCCTCCTTCGTCGTCAGGCCACCGACGGTGGCCTCGTGAGTGGTGTCCCGGACACCTCGCCCGCGCGACAGCCGGGTCGCCGTCGGGCGACACGCGGCAGCGACCGCGGACGGTCGTCGCGGTCGACGGCGCCGGCCTAGGTTGCCGGCCATGTGCGCACCGAACCGCCCACGCCGGGGCCTGGCCTGGCCTGTCGTCGCCGGTCTCGGCTCGCTCGGCCTGCTGTGGCCCGTCCTGCGCCTGGCCGGCTTCGAGTCGGTCGCCGGCGGCTTCGGGACGGCGCTGGCGGCGTACGGCGCCACGCTCGTCGTGTGGGTCGCCGTGGCCGGGCTCGGGGGCGTGCCGCGGCCGGTGGCCACCCTCGCCCTTGCCGGCGTCGTGCACGGTGCCCTGCTCGGGACCTGCACGGTCGTGCTCGACCTCGGACACGTCGACCGGTTCGGCGAGGGGGCGCTCGTGCTCGTCGTCGAGGTGGGCCGCTCCGCCGGCCTCGGTGCGCTCGCCGGGCTCCTCGCCGAGCAGGTCCAGGCCCGGCGACGCGGCTGAGCGCGGATGTCGCCCCGGCCCGGTGCCGGTTGTCGCCCCGGGGCGTACGAGCGCCACCGGTCCCTCGCCTAGCGTGGCGCCATGACCAGGCCGCCCTCCCCCACCACCGCTTCCCTCCCCGGTACGCCGGGTACGACGGTCCGCCGGGCCCGCGCCGACGACGCGGGGGCGGTGTCGGCGCTCGCGCTGCGCTCGAAGGCCCACTGGGGCTACCCGCCCGAGTTCCTCGAGCAGTGCCGGAGCGAGCTCACCTACACGCCGGAGCGGTGCGCGGCGGGATCGATGTGGGTCGCCGAGCGGGACGGGGAGGTCGTCGGCTTCCACCTCGTCGCCGGTGACCCGCCGGAGGGCGAGCTCGAGGCGCTGTTCGTCGCACCCGAGCACATCGGCACCGGGCTGGGCGGCCTGCTCCTGCGCCATGCGCTCGTCGTCGCGGCCGGCCGGGGGTTCCAGCGGCTGGTCCTGGAGGCGGACCCGCACGCCGAACCGTTCTACCGGCGCCACGGCGCGGTCCCGGAGGGCCACGCCACCAGCCCCTCGACAGGCCGGCAGCTCCCCGTCCTCTCCTTCCGGCTACCGGCTCAGCCGAGCAGCGACTCGCCGAGGTAACCGCCGTCCCGGCAGCCCGGGAGGATGGCGTACAGCCCGCTGCCGGTGTGCTGGACGAACGCGTTGAGCCGGTCGGACTCCGCGCTGCGCAGCTGGGCCGCGACGAACTGGTTGTCCGGGTCGTTGCCGTAGGCGCAAAAGAGCAGGCCGGCGTCGAGGTCGCCGTGGCCGCCGTGGTCGTGCTCCGGCGTCCCCGGCGCGTGGTCGTGCCCGTCGTCGGCCGGTGCCGTCGGGTCCGGCCGACCGCCGGCGGAGGCGATGAGCTGGCCGTAGTCGTAGCTGTAGCCGCGCCGGTACATCGGGGCCCCGCGCACGCGGCGGATGTGCGCGTCGACCGGGATGACCGGCTGGCCGTCGTCGGCCAGCGCCCCGTAGTCGGGCTCGTCGTGCTCGCGCCGGCCGGTGAGCGGTGCCCCGTCGGAGCGGCGCCGGCCGATCACCTCGTCCTGGGCGCTCCGCGGCGAGAGGTCCCACTCGGCGGTGCGCATCCGGATCTTGCGGAAGGCCAGGTAGGTGCCGTCCGCGAACCAGTCGGGCTCGTCGTCGAGGGCCCAGACGGTCGCGTCGAACTCAGTGGTGCCGGGGCGCGGGTTCGCCGTGCCGTCCTTGTGGCCGAACATGTTGCGCGGCGTACCTCCGTCAGGCGGTGCGCTGAGGAACCCCGACTGGGTCCACCGGACCCGGGCCTGCCCGGGCAACCTGGCCCGCAGCGAGCGGTAGGCCCAGCTGACGACCTGCGCGTCGTCGGCGCAGAGCTGGAGCAGCAGGTCGCCGCCGCACCAGCGGGGGTCGAGCGCGTCACCGGCGAACTCCGGCAGCGGTCGCAGGCGGCGCGGCGCGGGGGCCGTGCCGGGCAGGGCGAAGACGTCCGGCCCCAGGCCGACGGTCACCGTCAGCCGCTCCGGCGGGAGGCCGGTCGCGTAGTCCGTCGGGACCTCGGCCCCGTCCGGGAAGAGCGGCGAGTCGGGCGGGTCCTCGCCACGGGTGATCCGGGCGATGGTGGCCGACAGGTCCTGCAGCAGGCGACGCAGGCCCCCGGCGTCGGGGACGGTGAGGTCGGCGGCGACGAACATCGCGCACCGCTGCGGCGGGGTGTCGATCCCCGCCTGGTGGGCTCCGGCGAACGGCACCACGCCGCTGCCGGGCTCGCGGGGTCGGGGGTCGGCGAGGCCGCGGGCACCGAACCAGCCCGCCGCGGCAGCACCCCCGGTGACGGCCGTGGCCCCGAGGAGGCGCCGCCGCGAGACCGTCCCCCGCGTCCGGTCCGGCTCGGTGCGCTGCGTGCCCGCGTCGTGCGGGCGGCGGTCGGGGCTCATGCCGGCTGCTCCTTCCGGTCGCGCAGGTCGTGCGAGGGGTACGACGCCTCGCCGCCTGGTGGTCGTTCGACGGTGAGGTGCGGGAGGCGCCGGTCCAGCGCAGCGGGGAGCCACCAGGCCCGGTGGCCGAGCAGGCCCATCACCGCCGGCACCAGGACCATCCGCACGACGGTGGCGTCGAGCAGGACCGCGGCGGCCAGGCCGAAGCCGAAGAGCTGCAGCTCGCGGCTCGAGCCGAGCACGAAGCTGCCGAAGACGCACACCATGATCGCCGCCGCGGCGGTGATGACCCGGGCGGTGCGCGCGAGTCCCTCGGTGACCGCGGCACCGGGGCCGAGGCCCTGGTCGTGGACCTCGCGCACCCGGGACAGCAGGAACACCTCGTAGTCCATCGACAGCCCGAAGACGATCGCGATGAGCATCATCGGCGCCCAGGCCTCGACCGGCGCAGCGGCGCCGAGGTCGAGCAGGTCGACACCCCACCCCCACTGGAAGACGGCGACGACCGCGCCCAGGGACGCCGTGATCGAGAGCAGGTTGACCACGACCGCCTTGACCGCGACCAGCAGGCCGCGGAAGACGACGAGCAGGAGCAGGAAGGCGAGGCCGAGGACGACGCCCACGAAGACCGGGAGCCGGTCGGCGGTGTAGTCGGCGAAGTCGACGGCGGCAGCGGTGGTCCCGCCGACGTGCACGGACGTGCCGTCGCCGACGGTCCCCGGGACGTGCACGTCGCGGATGCGGTGCACGAGCTCGGTCGTCGACGCGGACCTCGGACCGGTCGTGGGGATGACCTGGCTGACGACGGCCGTGCCGTCGCCGACCACCGCCGCGGGGGTCACGTGGGCGACGCCCGGGTCGTCGCCGAGGGCGGTCACGAGCTCGGACAGGACGGCCGGGTCGTCGGTATCGGCAGCGACCACCAGTGGGCCGCTGGTGCCGGGACCGAAGGCGTCGGCGAGCAGGTCGTAGGCGCGGCGCGCGCTGTCGGACGTGGGGCGGGTACCGGCGTCGGCGAACCCCAGCCGCAGGTCCAGCGCCGGCACGCTCAGCACGACGAGCAGCGCGGTCGCGGCCAGCGCCCACGGCAGCGGGCGCCGTCGCACGAGCCGGCTCCACCGCCGGGCCAGGGTGCCTTCCCCGCCGGGGGTGGTCCGCCGGCGCAGGCCGAAGCGGTCGATGCGGTCGCCGAGGAGGCCGAGCATCGCCGGTAGCAGGGTCACCGCGGCGAGCATCGTGACCAGCACCGAGGCCGCGATGCCGAGGGCGACGCCGGTGATCACCGCGAGGTCCATCAGCACCAGCCCACCGGAGGCGATCACGACCGTCGTACCGGCGAACAGGACCGACCGGCCGGCCGTGGCCTGGGCGAGCGCCACTGCGTCCACCGGCGCGGTGCCGGCCGCCAGGGCCTCGCGGTAGCGGGTCACCACCAGCAGGGCGTAGTCGATGCCCACGCCGATCGCGATCATCGCGGCGACGGGGGCCGCGAAGGCCGGCATCTCGACGACGTTCGCACCCAGGCCGACCGCCGCCACGCCGCTCACGGCGCCGACGACGCCGACGACGATCGGCAGCCCCATCGCGAACAGCGAGCCGAACGCCACGACGAGGACGACCACCGCGGCGAGGATGCCCACCACCTCGCTCGGCGGTCCACCTTCCTGCTCGGCCTCGAGGAGGACCCCTCCGACCTCGACCTGGAGGTCGGCACCCGCGAACCGGTCCCGCACGGCCGCGAGCTCGTCGGCGACGTCGTGCAGGTCGTCCGCGGTGAGGTCCGGCAGGACCACGCTGGTGTAGCCGGTCCGCCCGTCAGCCGAGAGCTGGTGGTCGCCCCGGGGATCGAGGGGGCCGACCACCGTCGCCCCGGGAAGCACCTCGCGCAGCTGGCCGGTGGCCGCCTCCACGGCGTCCCGCACCGGCCCGCCGGTGAGCGGGTCCGCGGCGTGGAAGACCACCTGCGCCTGGTCGCCGCTGACCTCGAGGCCGGCGTCCGCCAGCAGGTCCAGCGCCGCCTGGCTCTCCGACCCGGGGAGTGCGTAGTCGTCGCTGGCAGCGCCGCCCAGGGCCCCCGAGGCCGCGACCAGGCCGACGACGAGGAGGACCCACGCCGTCACCACCCGTCCCCGATGTACGACGCACCTGCGTGCCCACGACTCCATGGCTGCTCCGTTCCGACGGTGAGTGATCGCCGGGACCGTAGGCAGGGCGCCGGGCGCGGGCCGTCCGTCCGGAGGCGTCACCCGGGTCGCCCGCCGGCGCCCCGGCTGTCGCCCGGGGGCGATGCGGTCGACGTCGTGGTGCGCCTACGGTCGGGGCATGGCACCGACGGCAGAGCAGCAGGCCGCCCGCCTCCGCGGCGTCCTGGGTGCGGAGGTCGCCCCCCACGACCGCGGCGGCGAGAGCCGCACCTTCCGCACCGGCGACGGCGCGCTCGTGACCGTCGGCCTCGACTGGCCGCAGGTGCGCCGGGAGCCGTGCGACGTCGAGCGGGAGTGCGGGTTGCTGGCCGCGGTCGCCCGGGTGGTCGCCGTCGCGGTGCCGGAGGTGGTGGACCGGGTGCCGGACGAGGGGCTGGTCGTGGTCCGCGACGCGCTCGACAGCCGCCAGCAGGCCGAGGCGGCCGCCTTCCTGGCCCGGCCGGCCCCGGAGCCGACGGACGACCTCTGCTTCACGCACAACGACCTCGGGGTCGAGCACGTGCTGGTCGACCCTGCGTCCCGGCGCGTCACCGGCGTCATCGACTGGTCGGACGCGGCGGTGACCGACCCCTCGGTGGACCTGGCCCGGCTGCTGCGCGACCTCGGTCCGGACGCGCTCGACCACGCGGTGCGGGTCTACCGCCAGCACGGCGGCGACCCGGCGCCGCTCCTCCCCCGTGTCGGGTTCTACGCGGTCTGCGGGCTGGTCGAGGACCTCACCTTCGGGTTGCTGGAGGCCCGCCCGGCGTACGTCGACAAGAGCCTCCGCCTCTGGGACGCGGTCGTCGGGCCCGTGCTCGCCGGCGGGTAGCCGTCAGCGCACCAGGCCGGACCGGTGGGCGATGACCACCAGCTCGGGCCGGTCGCGGGCGCTGAGCTTGGCGAGGATCCGGCTGACGTAGGTGCGCGCCGTCGCCGGGCTCAGGTGCAGGGCGGAGGCGATCTCGTCGTTGGTCTCGCCCAGGCCGACCCGGGTCAGCACCTCCACCTCCCGCTCGCTGAGCCGGTCCAGCCGCGGGTCGGGGGACGCCGTGGCGCGACCGGTCGAGACGAGGTCCATCAGCCGCTCGGTCACGGCGGGCGAGAGGGGGCGCGCCCCCCCCCCCCCGCGGGCCCCCCCCCCGCCGCGGGGCCGGGGGGGGGGGGGGGAGCCGCTCCCCGCGCCCGGCGCGGACCACCGCGTCCCGCAGCTCCTCGCGCGGCGTGCTCTTCAGCAGGTAGCCGCTGGCCCCGGCCCGGATCGCCTCGACGATGTCGGCGTCGTCGTCGAAGGTCGTCAGCACCACCACGTGGACCTGCTCGAGCCGGTCGTCGGCACGGATCTGCCGGGTCGCCTCGATGCCGTCCATGACCGGCATCCGGAGGTCCATCAGGACGACGTCGGGGCGGTAGGTGCGGGCGGCGGCCACGCCGCTCCTGCCGTCCGTCGCCTCGGCGAGCACGCGGATGGTGTCACCCCGGGTCAGCAGCGCACGAAGGCCGGCGCGGACCAGGTCCTGGTCGTCGACGAGGACCACCGTCGTCATGTCGTCACCTCCAGCGGGGTCAGCGGGATCGTGGCGCGCACGCAGAAGCCGGACGGGACCGGGCCTGCGCTGAACCGGCCGCCGAGCAGGTGGGTCCGCTCCCGCATCCCGCGGATGCCGTGCCCGACGGGGTCTGCGCGGTCTGCACGGTCTGCGCGTTCTGGGCGGTCCGGGCTTGCGGGCGGCAGGTCGCCGGCGGTGTCGTTCTCCACCACGACCCGGACGGCCGAGCCGGACTCCTCGACCCGGACGAGCACCTGCGAGGCCGAGGCGTGCCGGACGACGTTGGTGATCGACTCCTGCACGATCCGGTAGACGGCGGCCTCCACCGTGGGCGACAGCGGCGAGCGGACGTCGACGACGGTGCGCACGTCGATGCCCGCCTGCTCCGCCGGCCGGGTCGCCGACCCGAGGTCGGCGATGCGCAGCGGCGAGCGCTCCGGCGGCCCCTCGCGGCGCAGGCTGGTGACCGTGCGCCGCAGGTGGTCGAAGGTCGTCGCCGTCGTCTCGGAGACCACCGCCAGGGCCTGCCGGGCTGCCTCGTCGTCACCGGCCGCCGCGGCCTCCTCGGCCACCTCGGCGTGCAGATTGATCACCGTCAGCGCGTGCCCCACCGAGTCGTGCAGGTCGCGCGCCACCGCGAGGCGCTCCGTCACCACCTGCTGCTCCGCCTCGCGCTGGTAGCGCTCGGCGACCAGCCCGGCGATCTCGTCGGCCTGGCGCCGCAGCGCGCGCCGCGAGCGCACACCGTCACCGAGCGCGATCGCGCCGGCCAGGATGATCGCGTGGCTGGGCAGCTCGTAGCCCACCACGTAGGCCGGG
>NZ_VLJQ01000129.1:0-10273 GCF_007829375.1 Nocardioides sp. J9
CACGCCGGGTGACGCGCCGGTGGGGCGCGGTGAGCGGGCGGCGAGGTCAGCGAACGACGTGTTACATGGCGGCCACCGGCCCACCGCCCCCAGCCACCAGCCGACCGCCCCGACCAGCTCAGCGCCGCTCGGTCCCGACCAGGCGCGCGTAGACGATCGTGTTGTCGGGGTAGCCGTCCGCCGTACGGGTCCCGCCGCAGGTGATCAGCCGCAGCAGCGGCTCCTCGGTCGCCGGCCAGATCCGCGCGTAGGGCAGCTGCTCCTTCGGCACGTCCTCGACGTCCTCGACCACGAAGGTCGCCACGGCGCCGCGGCGGTGCACGCGGACGGTGTCGCCCGGCTCGAGGGTGGCGAGGTCCCAGAACACGTCGGGGCCGTCGGGGCCGTGCACGTGCGCGACGACCACCGCCCCACCGGGCTCGCCGGGACGCGGGCCGGGGGAGTACCACGCCGCCTTGCCGAAGTCCGGGGTGTCGAGCGAGCCGTCGTCCTTCAGCCCCCGGCCGGTGAGCGGCTCGTCCACGCCGATGGCCGGGACCTCGATCCGGGTCGGTGTCGTCACGCGCTCGGGCGGCGCCGGCGCGGCGGGGACCGGGGGAGCCGGCGGCAGGGCCAGCGCCGGCGGAGCAGGTACGACGACCGCCGGTTCCTCCTCGCGCTGCAGGCCGGGCAGCAGGCCGGGCAGCACACCGGCCGCGAGCGCCGCCAGGCCTGCGACCAGCCCGACGAGGAGGACCAGGTCGGCGAGGCGGGTGCGCGTGCGGCTCATGCAGGTAGGAGCCGACGCAGCGGCGGACCTTGCAACTTCTTCCCGGAGCCCCGGACCAGCCCACCGGACCAGCCCGACCGGACCAGCCCGACCGGACCAGCCCCACCCGACCAGCCCCCCCGACCAGCCCCGCAGGATCAGCCCGGGCAGGGGTCGAAGGAGAAGGTCCGCGACCGCGTCGAGCGCAGCCCGGCGGTGTCGGTCGCGGTGAAGGTGACCGTCACGCTGCCGCCGACGGCGACCGGGATGCTCGCCCGCCAGCGGCCGCCGGAGCGGGTGGCGGTGGCCTGGCCGTTCGCGGAGCCCGACCAGGTGACCCGGACGGACTGGACGCCGGTGCCGTCGCTGACCTCGGCGGTGACCGGGATGCTGCAGCTGGTGGCGCCGGCGGTGATGGTGCCGACGACCGGCGGGCGGTTCACCCGCAGGGTGACGGTGACCAGCTCGGTGCCGCCGGACCAGGTCACCTCGACCTGGCCGCGGTGCGTGCCCTCGGACAGCCCGGAGCGGCTGGCGCTGACCCGCAGGCCGGTCGACCCGTCGGCCGCGATCCGGCCGCCGCTGGTGGAGACCGAGAGCCAGGCGGTGCGTGCCCGGGCGGTGAAGTCCACCGGGCTCCCCCCGACGTTGGAGAGCCGAACGGTGCCGCTGGTGCCGCTCGAGCCGAGGTCGATGGAGCGGGTGGAGAGCCGCAGCTCGCCGGGCGCGGCGGCGACGGTGCTGTCGGTCGTCGGCTCGCTGGTCGCGTCGGTCCCGTCGGTGGACCCGGTCGTCCCGGTCGTGCCCGTCGTCCCGGTGGCGGTGCTGGTCGGGGCGGGGTCGCTCCCGGCCCCGGTGGTCGGGTCCGTCCCCTGCGCCGAGGAGGAGACCGGCGCCGGGGACGTCGCCAGCGTGCTGGTCGGGGTGTCGACGGCGACCAGGTCGGTGTCGCCCCGGGGCCACAGCAGGGTGACCAGCGCGACCCCGGCGAGCAGGAGCAGGACCGCCGCTGCCGCGACGAGCCCGCTGCGCCGACGGGCACGCTCCGCAGCACCGCCAGCACCGCCAGCACCGGCAGCACCAGCAGCACCAGGCCCCGAGGCGGGCGCCACCGCTGGCTGGTCGACGTAGAACGCGACGAGCCGCTCGTCGTCGAGCACCCGGTCGCGCAGCGCGGCCGGGGCGGCGAAGGCGGGCACGCCCGCCAGCAGCGCCAGCGGGCTGACCATCAGCCTGCGACGGCTCTCGCACACCTCACAGTTGTCGATGTGGCGTGCGACCCGCTTGCGGACGAGGGGGGAGAAGGTGCCGTCCCAGTCCTTCAGCACGCTCGCCAGGTCGGCGCAGTCGTCGCTGCCCTTGCGGGCGATGAGCAGTGCGCCCAGCGCCCGCTCGACCTGGTCGCGCGCACGGCTGAGCATGACGTAGGCGTTCGACGGGGTCACGTCCATCGCCGCCGCCAGCTCGGCCCCCTCCAGGCCCTGGCGCAGGTGCAGGTCGATGAGCGCCCGGTCGCGGTCGTTGAGGCCCTCGACGGCCGCCCAGACGAGCTCGCGCAGCTCCGCCTGGTGGGCGTCGTCGGCCACCACGTCCTCGGGGCTCGGTCCGTGGTCAGGCATGGCTTCCAGCCACTCGTCGTCGTGGGCCTCCCGGCCGCGGGCGCGCAGGGTGCGCAGGCACTCGTTGCGTACGACGGAGTAGAGCCACGGGCGCAGCCGGGACGGGTCGCGGAGCTGGCCGACCTTCTCGGCCATCACCACGAAGGAGTCGGCCACGCAGTCGGCCGCCTCCTCGGAGCTGCGCAGCATCGACCAGGCGAAGTCGTGCAGCCGGTCGGCGTACTTCTCGTACACCCCGGCGAAGGCCTGCCGGTCCCCGGCGAGCACACCGGCGACCAGGGTCGCGTCGTCGGGCAACGCGGCCGCGGCAGTCATGGCGAGATCGTAGGGACACACGGGTGTGAGCGGCCAGAGTCGCGAGCCTTGCACTTTTCTGCCCCTGAAATCGCGTCGCCCCCGGCGCCCGGCGGGGCGCTGGATGGAACCGACAACGAACGGCCGCCAATCCTGTGGGATCCGTTGTGTCGCCGCCCCCGCCCGGGCTGGCAGTGTCGAGAGCGTGCCAGAGGTCTCTCGAATCGCCATCGTCAACCGCGGTGAAGCCGCCATGCGGCTCATCCACGCCGTCCGCGACCTGAACGCCCGGCACTGCGCCCGCGAGGCGATCCGCACCATCGCGCTCTACACCGACGTCGACGCCGGCGCCGCCTTCGTCCGCGAGGCCGACGAGGCCTACCTGCTCGGCGCGGCCGCCGACCGCCCGTACCTCGACCTCGCCGTCCTCGAGCAGGCCCTGGCCCGCACCGGCGCCGACGCGGCGTGGGTCGGCTGGGGCTTCGTCGCCGAGGACCCGGCCTTCGCCGAGCTGTGCGACCGGCTCGGCGTCACCTTCATCGGGCCCAGCGCCGAGGCGATGCGCAAGCTCGGCGACAAGATCGGCTCGAAGCTCATCGCCGAGGAGGTCGGCGTCCCCGTCGCCCCGTGGAGCCGCGGCGGCGTCGACACCCTCGAGGAGGCGCTGGCCAGCGCCGAGCAGATCGGCTACCCGCTCATGCTCAAGGCCACCGCCGGCGGCGGCGGTCGCGGCATCCGCAAGGTGGCCACCGCCGACGAGCTCGCCGACGCCTACCAGCGCACCCGCGACGAGGCCGAGCGCGCCTTCGGCAGCGGCGTGGTGTTCCTGGAGAAGCTGGTCACCGACGCCCGCCACGTCGAGGTGCAGGTCATCGCCGACGGCCAGGGCACCGCGTGGGCGATCGGCGTGCGCGACTGCTCGGTCCAGCGCCGCAACCAGAAGGTCATCGAGGAGTCCGCCTCCCCGCTGCTCGGGGAGGCCCAGACCGCCGACCTCAAGGCATCCGCGGAGCGGCTCGCCAACGCGGTCGGGTACGCCGGCGCCGGCACCGTCGAGTTCCTCTACCACCCCGGCGAGCGCACCTTCGCGTTCCTCGAGGTCAACACCCGCCTCCAGGTGGAGCACCCGATCACCGAGGAGGTCACCGGCACCGACCTCGTCGCGCTGCAGATCCAGGTCGCCCGCGGGATCCCGCTGTCCGGCGAGCGCCCCGACGAGCGCGGCCACGCCGTCGAGGCGCGGCTCAACGCCGAGGACCCCGACCGCGACTTCGCCCCCGCCCCGGGCCGGATCAGCCGCCTGGAGTTCCCCGCCGGGCCGGGCATCCGCGTCGACACCGGCGTCGCGGAGGGCGACACCATCCCCGCCGACTTCGACTCGATGATCGCCAAGGTCATCGCGTGGGGCGCCGACCGCGAGCAGGCTCTCGCCCGCCTGCGCCGCGCGATGGCCGAGACCACGGTCGTCATCGACGGCGGTGCCACCAACAAGAGCTTCATCCTCGACTTGCTCGACCAGCCCGAGGTCACCACCGGCGAGCCGGCCTGGGCCGACACCGGCTGGATCGACCGGGTCCGCGGCGAGGGCCGCCTCCAGGCCGCGCGCCACTCCGGCATCGCGCTCGTCGCCGCCGCCATCGAGGCGTACGACGAGGAGGAGCGCGCCGAGATCGCGCACCTGCTGCGCACCGCCCAGGGCGGCCGGCCGCAGGTCCAGCACGACCCGGCACGCACCATCGAGCTCAAGCTCCGCGGGACGACGTACGCACTCACCGTGCAGCAGGTCGGCCCCGCCCGCTACCGCGTCACGATCACCGCCGGTGCGGTCGAGCGCACCGTGTCCGCCAACCTCGACCGGATCGACGAGGTGCACGGCCGGCTCACCGTCGACGGGCACCGCTACCGCCTCGTCACCGCCAGCCACGGCACCGTCCACCTCGTCGAGGTCGACGACGTCATGCACCGGATCAGCCGCGACGAGGGCGGCATGGTCCGCGCACCCGCCCCGGCGCTCGTCGTCGCCACCCCGCTCGCGGTCGGTGACGAGGTCGCTGCCGGGCAGCCGGTGCTGGTGCTCGAGTCGATGAAGATGGAGACCGCGCTCACCGCGCCGTTCACCGGCCGGGTCAAGGAGCTGCTGGTCCGCGTCGGCAGCCAGGTCGAGACCGGCGCGCCGCTGGTGCGCCTCGACCCCACCGCCGACGCCGCGGAGGAGCAGGAGGCCGGTGGCGCCGAGGTCGACCTCGACCTGCCCGAGCCGCTGCCGATCGCCGAGTCCGGCCGTTGCGCCGAGGCGCGCGCGGCGCTGAGCAGCCTGCTCCTCGGGTACGACGTCGAGCCGGACCAGCGTCCCGCGCTGCTGGCCGACTACCTCGCCTGCCGCGACGCCGGCTCSCCGGCCGACACGCTGCGCACGGAGATGGACCTGCTGTCCCTCTTCACCGACTTCGCCGAGCTCAGCCGCAACCGCCCGGCGGGTGACGAGCCGTCCGCTGAGCTGCGGGTGCACAGCTCGCGCGAGTTCTTCCACACCTACCTGCGCAGCCTCGACCCCGACCGCGGGGCCCTGCCCGAGCACTTCCGGGAGAAGCTGCTGCGGGTGCTCGGCCACTACGGGGTCGCCGACCTGGACCGCACGCCGGACCTCGAGCGCGCCGTGTTCCGGGTGTTCCTCGCCCAGCAGCACACCTCCGACGTCGAGATCGCCGTCGGCGTCCTCCAGCGCTGGCTCGGCGACCCGCCGCCCGAGGCCGAGGACCGCGCCGCCGTGCGCGCCCTGCTCGAGCGACTGGTCCGCGCCACGCAGCTGCGCTTCGCCGTCGTCGGCGACCTCGCCCGGTCGGTGCGCTTCAGCTGGTTCGACCAGCCGCTGGTCGACGACGAGCGCCGCGCCGTGCTCGAGGGCGTCGCCGCCGAGGTCGAGGCGCTCACCGACCCGGCGGCCGCCGACCGCGACGCGCGCATCGCCGCGCTCACCGCGATCCCCGAGCCGCTCGTCGGGTTCCTGCGCGACCGGCTCGGCGACGGCCTGCCCACGAGCGAGCCGCTGCTGGAGGTGCTGATCCGGCGCCACTACCTGGAGTACGACCTCCACGACCTCACCGTCAGCTCCCCGCAGGAGCACGACGGCCGCCCCGTCGTGCACGCCGAGTACGCCACCGACGACAAGGGCGCCACCCGGGTCATCTCGACGATCGGTGACGTCGCCGAGCTCGCCGACCCCGACGGCCCGCTGGCGGCAGCCGTCAGCTCGGTGCTCACCGACGACCACGACGACGTCGTCGAGGTCTACCTGCGCTGGCCCGACGCCCCGGCCGAGGCCGACGACGTCTCCGCCGAGCTGGCCAAGATGCTGGCCGAGCAGCCCTTCGCGGAACGCGCCCGCCGGGTCTCCGTCGTGGTGTGCCCCAGCGCGCCGCAGCCGGTCGGCTACTTCACCTTCCGCCCCGGCGGCGACGTGCTCGTCGAGGACACCCTGGTCCGCGGCATGCACCCGATGGTCGGGCGCCGGCTCAACCTGTGGCGGCTGCGCGAGTTCGACGTCACCCGGCTCGCCGCGCCCGACGACGTCCTGCTCTACGAGTGCGTCGCCCGCAACAATCCCGCCGACCGGCGCCTGGTCGCCGCCGCGCAGGTGCGCCAGCTCGCCGTCGTACGCGACGACGAGGGCAGGGTCATCGCGCTGCCGCACGCCGAGCGCGCGGTCGAGAACTGCCTCGAGGCGATCCGCCGCGTGCGCACCGCCCGTGGCCGCGAGGGCACCAAGCTCGACGTCAACCACGTGTGGGTGACGGTGTGGCCGGTCGTCGACGCCGACCTCGACCAGCTCGCCGCGCTGCAGGGCAAGATCACCCCGCTCAGCGAGGGTGCCGGGATCGAGGAGGTCCTCGCCGAGGGCCGCGTCGCCGGCCCGGACGGCGGCGCCCCGGTGCCGCTGGCGATCCGCTTCCACGCCAAGCCCGGCGCCGGCGTCGTCGCCGACGTCATCGAGCCGCCGACCGAGCCGCTCGCGCCGCTCGACGACTACACCGGCAAGGTGCTGCGTGCCCGCCGCCGTGGCCTGGTCTACCCCTACGAGCTGCAGGCCGTCCTCGCCGGCGGCGGCTCCGTCGTCGAGCACGACCTCGACGCCTCCGGCCGCCTCGTGCCGGTCGACCGGGCGCCGGGCCAGAACACCGCCGGCATGATCGTCGCCGTCGTCACCACCCCGACCGCGCTGCACCCCGAGGGCATCACCCGGGTCGTGCTCTGCGGCGACCCGCTGAAGTCGCTCGGCGCCCTCTCCGAGCCGGAGTGCTCGCGCGTCATGGCCGCGATCGACCTCGCCGAGGAGATGGGTGTCCCCGTCGAGTGGTTCGCCGTGTCCGCCGGCGCCCGCATCTCCATGGAGAGCGGCACCGAGAACATGGACTGGGTGGCCGCGGCGCTGCGCCGGATCGTGGAGTTCACCCAGGCCGGTGGTGAGATCAACATCGTCGTCGCAGGCATCAACGTCGGCGCCCAGCCCTACTGGAACGCCGAGGCCACGATGCTGATGCACACCAAGGGCATCCTCGTGATGACGCCGGACAGCGCGATGGTGCTCACCGGCAAGCAGTCGCTGGACTTCTCCGGCGGCGTCTCCGCGGAGGACAACCACGGCATCGGCGGCTACGACCGGGTCATGGGCCCGAACGGCCAGGCGCAGTACTGGGTGCCCGACCTGGCCGGCGCGTTCAACGTGCTGATGTCGCACTACGAGCACACCTACGTCGTACCGGGGGAGCCGGGGCCGCGCCGCGCGCCCTCCAGCGACCCGGTCGACCGCGACGTGTCGGGCTTCCCGCACGGCGGCGACTTCGCCACCGTCGGCGAGATCTTCTCCGCCGAGCACAACCCCGACCGCAAGCGGCCCTTCGACATCCGCACCGTGATGCGGGCACTCGCCGACGCCGACCACGAGATGCTCGAGCGCTGGGCCGGCATGGCCGACGCCGACACCGCGGTGGTCGTCGACACCCGCATCGGCGGCTACCCCGTCAGTCTCGTGGGCATCGAGTCCAGGCCGGTGCCGCGCGCCGGCTTCCCGCCCACCGACGGCCCGGACACCTACACCGCCGGCACCCTGTTCCCGCGATCGTCGAAGAAGGTCGCCCGCGCGATCAACGCCGCCTCCGGCAACCGGCCGCTCGTGGTGCTGGCGAACCTGTCCGGCTTCGACGGCTCGCCGGAGTCGATGCGCAACCTGCAGCTGGAGTACGGCGCCGAGATCGGTCGGGCGATCGTGAACTTCCGCGGCCCGATCGTCTTCTGCGTGATCTCCCGCTACCACGGCGGCGCGTTCGTGGTGTTCTCCAAGCGGCTCAACCCGGAGATGACCGTCCTGGCGATCGAGGGCTCCTACGCCTCCGTGCTCGGCGGCGCGCCCGCCGCGGCCGTCGTCTTCTCCGCCGAGGTCGCCAAGCGCGCTGCCGCCGACCCGCGGGTCGCCGAGCTCGAGGCCCGCATCGACGGCGCCGGGGACGGGGAGCGAGGCCGGCTGGTGGTCGAGCTCGCCGAGCTCCGCGCGCAGCTGCGCGCCGAGAAGATCGCCGAGGTGGCCGCGGAGTTCGACGCGGTCCACAACATCCACCGCGCGGTCGAGGTCGGCTCCGTCGACGAGGTCATCGCGGCCAGCGACCTGCGACCCAAGGTCGTCGCCGCGATCGAGAAGGGGCTGCACCGCTGACCCACCCGGCCCGCTGCCCGGCCCGCTCCCCGGCCCGGGTCACGGTCCCGCGTGACCAAGGGCACAGCTCCAGCTACGGGACTCCTGACAAGGGTTCTCCACTTCTCCGATAGCGTCCCCCGCGGGAGACGTCCGTCGGCGTCGGCGTGGGAGTCGCCGGGCGCGGCGGGCCGGACAGGGGAGGGAGCCCCGATGGGTTTGCTGGAGCGCGCCCGGAGGCGGGCGCAGCGCGGGGAGCGTGGCGCCGTGGCCGTGCTCGGGTCGTTCTGCCTCGTCGTGCTGCTGGTGGTCGGTGCGCTCGCGGTGGACGCCGGGCTGCACCGGGTGCTGCGTCGCGACCTGCAGGCCGTCGCGGACGTGGTCGCCCTCGACCTCGCCCGTGAGCTGACCGGCAAGCCCGTCTCCGGCTACTCGAGCGCGGACATCCAGCGGATCAACACCGCCCGGGACCGCAGCGTCGCCCGCAACGCCACCGGCGTCGGCGGCGACCTGCCGCCCGGCGCGGTCACCTGGCAGCTCGTGGTCCGCGACGACGACGGCGGCTGGCAGCAGGCATCTGCCACCGACGTGCCCGGCGGCATCCGGGTCACCGTCGCCCACGACGTACCCATGGCCTTCTCCGGCGTCACCGGCGTCAGCCGCGGCGACGCCCGGCGCAGCGCCGTCGGCATCGCGGCGAAGGTCGCCTGCCTCAAGGTCAGCTCGTACGCCGCCCAGGTGGACACCGGGCGGTCCTGGCTCCTCGACGCCCTTCTCGGCAAGCTGCTCGGCAGCGGCCTCTCGGCCCGCGTCCTCGACCCCGAGTCCGGCCTCGCCGGCGTCGACCTCTCGCTGCTGGAGCTCATCGAGGAGCTCGACGCCCTGGTCGGCGCCGACATCTCGGTGGCGTCGTTCACCAAGGCCGCCGGTGTGGGCGTCGGCCTGTCCCGGCTGATGCTCGCCGCCGTCAACGTGCTCGAGCGGCAGAGCGGCCGGCTCGCCGAGGTCGACCTGCTGCGCAACGTGATGGGCGGCCTGCAGGCGAACGTCTCGAACATCGACATCACGCTGTCCGACCTCGTCGAGCTCGACACCGCCCAGGAGGCGGCGGCCGAGGTGAAGCTCGACCTGCTCGACCTCGTCGCGGGCTCCCTCGCGATCGCCAACGGCGAGAACGTCATCGCACTCCCGCTGAACGTCAAGGTCCCGCTGCCCCTCGGCTCCGGCGGCTCCAGCCTCGTCGACCTGTCGGTGCGGGTGAAGGTCGGCCAGCGCCCGGTCGTCCAGTGCGGCGGCAAGGCCGAGAGCTCCCAGGTCGAGCTCGAGCTGTCCGGCAACGCGGTGAACCTCGACCTGGGCCTGGTCAAGGTGCAGGTGCCGCTGTCGATCCGGGTCACCCTCGCCGACGCCAGCGCCACCGCGCAGAGCATCACCTGCCTGTCGGAGGGCAAGCGGGTCAAGCTCCTGATCGACAGCGGCCTGCTCGGGGTGGACGTGCGGCTCGGCCAGCGCGCCGGTGACCCGACCTCGCCGAAGCTGCGGGTCGCGCTGCTCGACATCGGCCTGTCGAGCTGGAAGGGCGTCGAGGTCGTCAGCGGCACGATCGCCCTCAGCAGCGGGCAGAGCACCAGCCGGCCGACCCGCGTCGTCGACCTCGACATCGTCGGCGACGACTACTCCGCGCTCCTGCCCGCCGCCGTCGGCGGCCTCGGCATCCCGACCCTGCACCTGGCGTTCACCGACCTCACCCTGCTCGGCGGCCTCGGCCCGCTCTCCTCCCTGCTGGAGTTCCTCGGCATCGGCAGCCTGCTGAACTGGGTCTCGAAGCTGGTGCTCGAGGGCCTGGTCAACCCGCTGGTGAGCGGCCTCGACCGCTGGCTGCTCGACCCCCTGCTGCGCACCCTCGGCATCGACCTTGCCGGCGGC
>NZ_VLJQ01000129.1:10307-18740 GCF_007829375.1 Nocardioides sp. J9
CCGGGTTCCTCGCCGGGATAGTCCCTGACGAAAAGCACCGTCCGACGGCGTGTCGCGGTGCTTTTCGTCAGGGACTACCGCGCCGCCGTACCCGGCCGGACCGGGATAGTCCCGGGTCAAAAGCACCGCGACACGCCGTGCGAGGGTGCTTTTGACCCGGGATTATCCCGATGCGTCGGCCTCAGACCGGGGTGATGGGGAGGGAGCGGCGGGGCTGGAAGGTGAAGCCGGCGCCGGTGCTGAAGCGGGTGACGGCGACCTCGCTGGCCTCCGGCGCCGGGTCGGTACGACGGACCACGCTCGCCCGCCAGCCCTCCTCGTTAGCGAGCGGTTCGACCTCCACGTCCAGGTGGGGGTCGACGGCGCGGACGACCGCCTGCAGGGCGCCGGTCCTGGCGGGGCCGCACAGGGAGATCCACGCCTCGTCCTCGTGGGCGGGGGAGGGACGCACGACGAGGGTGCCGTCGGTGAGCGAGGCGTCGACGTACGCAGCCGGGTTGAGCAGCGGGTGCACGGACAGCAGCCGCACGGCCGCCGCGACCGGGTCCTCGGTCCCGAGCAGGCCGAGGGCGCGGGCGAGGCGCTCGGCGCCGATGCCGGCGACGCCGACCAGCTGCTTGCGGCGCAGCTTCTCCAGCTCGCCGTCGGTCTCGGTGCGCTCAGCGACGGCGAGCGCGAACGCGCGGTCCAGCAGGTGCATCTGCAGGCAGACCTCGTCGGCGATCCGCACCAGCGCGGAGCGGGAGAACGCGGCGAAGTCGAGGTCGGAGAGCAGCGGGCCGGAGTAGTCGCTGCGGCCCTCGTCGGCCGGGTCGATCGGGTCCAGCGCGAGCGTCGCCGCGCGGGAGCGCTCGTTGACCTCCAGCGCGGGCACGGGCTCCGGCGTCGGGTGCGACTCGTCGATGGTGACCGTCCACGCGCAGTGCGCCCCGCCCGCGCGCTCGGCGCTGTTGTGCGGCGGGCGGTGGATCGGCCGGATCTGCGCGTGCGGGTTGGTGGCGATCGCGGTGGCGTCGAAGGTCGGGTCCTCGATGTCGTGGCACATGCCGCGCACGTAGTCCTCGCCCATCGGCTCCACGTCCATCAGCGCGCCGCAGTGGTCGAGCCGGAACTCCCCGCGCCACGGGTCGTGCACGGTGAACCGGAAGTCCATGAACTGCGGGGGAGCGCCGATGTCGAGCTGCAGGCCCTTGAAGATCGTGACCACGTCGCCGCGGCCGGGCTCGGCGGGCGCGTAGCCCAGTGCCTGCTGCATCCGCCGGGTGTAGATCGGGCTCGCCGCCGCCCACTCCTCGATGGCGACCTGCAGCATCTCCTCGCGCCCGAAGGCGGCGATGCACCAGGCCATGCCGGAGCGGTCGATGAGCTGCCCGATCAGCAGCAGCTCGGGTACGACGACCGCGAGCTCCTCGCGGCTGAGGTCGGTGTAGCGGCTGGTCATGCCGGTCGTCATGCCGGTGCTCAGCCCGCGAGCCCCAGGCGCGCGGCCATCTTGTCGAGGTAGGCGAGCACCTTGTCCTCCTCGGCGTCGGGCACGCCCCAGATCAGCTCGGTCGCCCCGGCGGACATCCAGTCGGCGAAGTCCTCCTCGGTCGGCTTCTTCGCGACCAGGATGCGCACGTCCGGCTCGCCCTCGCGGCCGGCCTCGGCCCACTCCTTGCGCAGCAGCGCGGCCTTGTCGGCGATGCCGGTCTCGATCGGGGTGGTCATCCACCCGTCGGCGTTCGCGGCGATCCACTTCATCGTCTTCGGCCCGCCGCCCGCACCGATGATGACCGGGATCCGGCCCTGCGGGGGCTTCGGGTAGGCCCAGCTGGGGCCGAAGGACACGAACTCCCCGTCGTACGACGCCTCCTCCTGGGTCCACAGCGCCCGCATCGCCTCGAGGTACTCCCGGAGCACGGTGCGCCGCTTGCCCGCCGGGACGTGGTGGTCGCTGAGCTCGTCGGTGTTCCAGCCGTAGCCGGCGCCGATGGTGACCCGGCCGCCGGAGAGGTGGTCGAGGGTGGCGAGGGTCTTGGCCAGGGTGATCGGGTCGGACTCGACGGGCAGCGCGACCGCGGTGGACAGGCCGATCCGCTCGGTGACCGCCGCGCAGGTGGCCAGCGAGACCCACGGGTCGAGGGTGCGCAGGTAGCGGTCGTCCGGCAGCTCCTCGCCCCCGGTCGGGTGCAACGCGTCCCGGCGGACCGGGATGTGGGTGTGCTCGGGGACGTAGATGGTGTCGAAGCCGCGCTCCTCGGCCGCCTGCGCGAGGCGGGCCGGGGTGATGCCGCGGTCGGACGTGAACAGGACGATGCCGTTGCGCATGACGCCAACAGTAGAACGTGTTCTAGCGTTACGCTAGACACCTGTCTGGTTGGCGACGCCCTGCTCCGGACGGGCCTCCGCGACGGCCAGCGGCTCGCGGTCGACCACGCCGGCCCGCAGGAAGCGGCCGGTGCGCTCGCCGCCCACCAGGGAGGTCGGCGCGCTGCCGTGCCACACCGCCCGCCCGCCGACGTAGACGTGCGTCACCGTGGCGTCGTTGCGGTTGACCATCCGCGGGAGGCCGTCGTACGCCGCCACCGGGGCCTCGTGGTACTCCTCGAGCGTCGCGTCGAGCCGCTCGGGGTCGAGCACGACGAGGTCGGCGCGGTCGCCCTCGCGGATCCGGCCGGCGTCGATGCCGTACCACTCGGCGAGCTCGCCGGTCAGGCGGTGCACCGCGCGCTCGGCGCTGAGGAACGGACGACCGGCGCGCTCGGCGTCGCGGGCGTGCTTGAGCAGCCGCAGGCCGAAGTTGTAGAAAGCCATGTTGCGCAGGTGGGCCCCGGCGTCGGAGAAGCCCATCTGCACGCCCTTCTCCTGGGCGATCTTTCGCAGCACCTGCGGGCGGTGGCCGGAGATCGTGGTGCGCCAGCGCACCGCCGTGCCGTGCTCGACGACGAGGTCGAGGAAGGCGTCGACGGGGKGCTGCCCGCCGCGCTCCACGCCGACCTGGCCGAACGACTTGCCGATCACGCTGGGGTCGGGGCACGCGACGATCTCGGCGTCGAAGAAGTCGCGGTGCCACACCCGCGGGCCGAACTTCGACTCGTAGTCCTTGCGGAACGCCTTGCGGTACGCCGGGTCCTTCATCAGCTCGTCGCGGGCGACCTTCTCCTGCAGGTGCAGCGCCTGCGCGCCGGAGCCGAACTCCTCGAAGATCACCAGGTCGATGCCGTCGGCGTAGACCTCGAAGGGCACCGGAAGGTGCTGCCAGCGGAAGTCGGCCCCGAGCCGGTTGACCGTCCCCGCGAGCAGGCGCATCAGGTGGATGATGAACGGGATCGCCTTGAGGTCGGCCGCCGAGAGCAGCGAGGTCTTCAGCGGCTTGCGGAACCAGCCGCCGATCGATGCCAGGGCCTGCAGCAGGATCGTGTGCGGGTGCGAGGCGTCCGGCCCGGCCTGGATGACCCGGTCGCGCTCGCGCAGGACCCGCCGCAGCCGGCGCATCTCCCGGCTCTTCGCGTACGTCGAGGGCAGGGTCCGCGAGCGGCAGCGCTCGCCGTCGAGCTTGTCGAACAGCAGCTGCTGGGCGGACATGCCGACGAACCCGGCGTCGAGCGCCTCGGTGAGCATCTGCTCCATCCGTCGCTGCTCGGCGGCCGACGGGCGCACTTCCGGGCGGGTGGCCCGGTCCAGGCCCATCGTCGCGGTGCGCATGTCGGAGTGCCCGATGAACGCCGCCAGGTTCGGGCCCAGTGCGCGGCGCTCGAGCGCGGCGACGTACTCGCTCGCCGAGCCCCAGTCCTTCGCCTCCTCGACCGCGCGGATCGCGTGCATCCGCGGGATCGCCTCGACCCGCCCGAAGAGGTCGCCGGCGTCCACGCCGCCGACGTGGACGGTCGACAGCGAGCACGAGCCGAGGAGGACCGTGGTCACGCCGTGGCGCAGCGACTCGAGCAGCGCCGGCCCGGCGAGGACCTCGATGTCGTAGTGGGTGTGGATGTCGAGGAAGCCCGGGACGACCCACCGGCCGTGCGCGTCGACCACGTCGGGGCACCCGGTCGTGTCGAGCGGCGTCGCCGACACGGCGGCCACCCGGCCGTCGCGGATGCCGACGTCGCGGACCTGCGCGGGCGAGCCGTCGCCGTCGAAGTAGAGACCGCCGCGGACGATCGTGTCGAAGGCAGGGGTGACGGGTGCGGCTGGCATGCCAGCACGCTAGGCGATCGGCTCGACCGGATCTAGAACAAGTTCCAGAAATGTCTTGCACGGCTCGCTGCCCGGTCCTAGGTTGGACACGTGTCCAGTCAACTGACCAGCTCGCCGCGGCGCCAGCTCAACCAGCGGCAGGCGGCGACCGTGCAGCGGTTGCTCGAGGCCGGCCTCGAGCAGCTGGCCGAGGTCGGGCCCGAGGCCCTGACCGTGCGGCAGGTGGCGATGCGGGCGGGTGTCTCGCCGGCCACGGCCTACACCTACTTCTCCTCGAAGAACCACCTGCTGGCCGAGCTGTTCTGGCGGCGGCTGGTCGACGACGCCCCGGCCACACCGACCGGCGGGTCGCCGACCTCCCGGGTCCAGGCCGTGACCCGGGCGCTCACCGACCTCTGCGAGCACGACCCGCACCTGGCTGCGGGCGCCACGGTCGCCCTGCTCGGCTCCGACCCCGACGTCGACCGGCTGCGGCTGCGCATCGGCGCGGAGTTCGTCACCCGCTTCGAGGCCGCGCTCGGCGACGCCGCGACGCCGGAGCTCGTCGACGCCCTCGTGCTCGCGTTCTCCGGCGCGCTGCTGCAGGCCGGCATGGGCCTGATCACCTACGCCGACCTCGGCGACCGCCTCGACACGGTCGTCGCCACGATCCTGGGGGACCACCGATGACCGCCGACCTCTCCATGGCCGGGGACCTCGTCTTCGACCCCTACGACTACGCCTTCCAGGACGACCCCTACCCGACGTACCAGCGCCTGCGCGACGAGGCGCCCGTCTTCCATGCCGCCGCCGACGACCTCTGGGTGATCTCGCGGCACCGCGACGTCTTCGACGTGCTGCGCAACGACACCGTCTTCTCCAACCGGATGGGCGTCTCGCTCGACGCGTCGGCGTGGAACCCCGAGGCGCACCGCGTGATGAGCTTCCTCGGGCTCGACGGCGCCGAGCAGTCCCGCATTCGCAAGCTGGTCTCCGCCGCGTTCACCCCGCGCCGGGTGCGCGAGCTGACGCCGCAGATCCAGGCACTCACCGACCACTACCTGGCCCGCACGTTCGCGGCGAACGCCGAGCACGGCGAGTCCGACTGGATCGCCGACTTCGCCGGCAAGCTCCCGATGGACGTCATCTCCGAGATGATGGGCGTGCCGGAGGCCGACCGCGACGAGGTCCGCCGCCTCGCCGACCTCGTGGTGCACCGCGAGGACGGGGTGCGCGACGTCCCGAAGGCCGGCGTGGAGGCGTCCTTCACGCTGTTCGAGTACTACGGCGAGATGGTCAGGGCGCGCCGTCGCACCCCCAGCGACGACCTCACCTCGGCGCTCGTCGAGACCGTGCTCGAGGGCGACCAGCTCGCCGACGGCGAGATCATGGCGTTCCTCTTCCTGATGGTCGTCGCGGGCAACGAGACCACCACCAAGCTGCTCGGCAACGCGCTCTTCCACCTCGCCGCCGCGCCCGAGCAGAAGGCGCAGGTGCTCGGCGACATCGCCCTCGTCCCGGCGTGGATCGAGGAGACGCTGCGCCACGACACCTCCAGCCAGATGCTCGCGCGGTACGTCGTCGAGGACGTCGAGGTCGCCGGGGTGAGGATCCCCGCCGGCTCCAAGGCGCTGGTCCTGCTGGGCAGCGCCAACCGCGACGAGCGGGTCTTCACCGACCCCACCACCTACGACATCCACCGCGACAAGGCCGAGCTCTCCGAGATCCTCAGCTTCGGCACCGGCCGCCACTTCTGCCTCGGCGCCAACCTCGCGCGGCTCGAGGCCCGGGTGGTCCTGGAGGAGCTGGTCCGTCGGGTCTCCGACTTCCACGTCCACGCCGACCGCGCGGTCCGCGTCCACTCCACCAGCGTGCGCGGCTTCGCCTCGCTCCCGGTCACCTTCACGGAGAGGAACCGCTGATGCCCAAGCCCGTGCACCCCGACCGGCGTCCGGCCGTCGTCGCCGGCGCCTCGTCCGGGATCGGGGCCGAGACCGCCCGCGCCCTGGCCGCGGCGGGCTTCCCGGTCGCCCTCGGCGCGCGCCGCGTCGACCTGTGCGAGGAGATCGCCGCGGAGATCCGTGAGGCCGGCGGCGAGGCCGTCGCCCACCCGCTCGACGTGTCCTCCGACGAGTCGGTCGAGGAGTTCGCCGCCAAGGCGGCCGCCGACCTGGGCGACGTCGAGGTCGTGGTCAGCAACGCCGCACTCATCGGGCCCGGCTCGCTGCTGGAGACCGACAGTGCGCGGCTCGCCCGCGAGGTCGACGTCAACCTGCTCGGCCCGCACCGCCTCGTCCGGGCGTTCGTGCCCGGCATGGTCGAGCGGCAGCGCGGCGACATCGTCTTCGTCTCCTCCGACACCGCCGTCCGGGCCCGTCCGTTCATGGGCGGCTACAGCGCCACCAAGTCCGGGCTGGAGGGGCTGGTGGCCTCCCTGCAGATGGAGCTCGAGGGCAGCGGCGTGCGGGCGTCCGTCGTACGCCCCGGGCCGACGTGGAGCGAGATGGGCATGGACTGGGACCCCGCCGCCGCCGCGCGGGTCCTCAACGAGTGGGTCAAGTGGGGTCACGCCCGCCACTCCCACTTCATGAAGGCGACCGCCGTCGCGGACGCCATCGCCACCGTCGTCAGCACGCCGCGGGGCATCCACCTCAGCCCCGTCGACGTGAACCCCGAAGCCCCGCTGGAGCGCCGATGAGTCTCGAGAACATCCCCGAGGTGTCGATGGTCGTCGACGACCAGGGCGCCGACGTGCCGGCGATCATCAAGGGCACCGGCCACCTGCCGGAGATGCGGGTCGACCCGATCCGCCTCTTCCACCGCGTCCGCGAGGAGTGCGGCGACGTCGGCCGGTTCCGCCTCGCCGACAAGCAGGTCGTGCTGGTCACCGGCGCCGAGGCCAACGAGGCCTTCTTCCGCGCACCTGACGACGTGCTCGACCAGGCTGCGGCGTACCCCTTCATGACCCCGATCTTCGGCAAGGGCGTCGTCTTCGACGCCAGCCCCGAGGAGCGCCAGCAGATGCTGAAGAACCAGGCACTGCGCGGCGACATGATGCGCGGGCACGCGCAGACCATCGAGGCGGAGATCCGCCGGATGGTCGCCGGGTGGGGCGAGGAGGGCGAGATCGACCTGCTCGACTTCTTCGCCGAGCTGACGATCTACACCACCTCCTCCTGCCTCATCGGCAAGCCGTTCCGCGACGCGCTGGACGGCTCCTTCGCCGAGGTCTACCACCGCCTCGAGCGTGGCACCGACGCGATCGCGTACGTCGACCCCTACGCCGACATCGAGAGCTTCCGGATCCGCGACGAGGCCCGCGAGGAGCTCGTCGCCAAGGTGCAGGCGATCATCACCGCCCGCATCGCGAAGGGCGAGATCCCGAAGGAGGAGCGCGACCTGCTCGACGTCCTCATCGCCGTCGGGTACGACGCCGACATGGTCACCGGCATCTTCATCTCGATGATGTTCGCCGGCCACCACACCTCGTCGGGCACCGCGTCGTGGGCGATGATCGAGCTGCTCCGCCACCCCGGGGTGATGCAGGACGTCGTCGCCGAGCTGGACGCCCTCTACGCCCCCGACGCCGACGGCAACGCGCCGGAGGTCTCCTTCCAGGCGCTGCGCTCGATCCCGGTTCTCGAGTCGGCGCTCAAGGAGACGCTGCGGCTGCACCCGCCGCTGGTCATCCTGATGCGCCTGGTCCAGCAGGACTTCGACCTGCTCGGGCGGACGATCCCCGCCGGCACCGTGCTCGCCGCATCGCCGCGGGTGTCGAACCGGATCGAGGAGGACTTCCCGAAGGCCGACGAGTTCGACCCGGGCCGCTACGTCGACCCGCGCCAGGAGGACCTGCAGAACCGCTGGACGTGGATCCCGTTCGGCGCCGGCAAGCACCGCTGCGTCGGCAACGCCTTCGCGATGATGCAGATGAAGGCGATCTTCTCGGTGATCCTGCGCGACTTCGAGTTCGAGCCGGTCCAGCCGCTCGACTCCTACCAGGACGACTTCAGCAAGATGGTCATCCAGCTCGCCCAGCCCGCCCGGGTCCGCTACCGCAGGCGGCAGCGATGACCCGCCTCTCGCCGGTGGTTGAGGCGCGAGGCGCGCTAGCGCCGAGCCTCTCGCCGGTGGTTGAGGTGCGAGGCGCGCTAGCGCCGAGCCTCTCGCCGGTGGTTGAGGTGCGAGGCGCGCTAGCGCCGAGCCTCGAAACCTCCGGCCCCGATGCACCCGACTGTGCCCGGCACCGTCCGCCTGGCAGGCCCGGTGGTTTCG
>NZ_VLJQ01000130.1:0-2208 GCF_007829375.1 Nocardioides sp. J9
CAGTCGACCAGCGAGGCCTCGGCCGACTCCTCGGCCAGCAGCTCGCGCACCCGCGGGATCACCCGGGTGCCGTAGAGCTCGATGCTGCGCATCGCCCGCTCGTGGGGGACGCCGCCGTTGGAGTACTTGAGGTCGAAGCGCTGGATGCCCAGGAACCGCACGGTGGTGGCGATCTTGCGGGCGACGGTCTCCGGTGAACCGACGAACAGGGCGCCGTGATCCACCTCGGCGTCGTACTGCGCGCGGGTGACCGGGCCCCAGCCGCGCTCGGCGCCGATCCGGTCGCGCTGGGCCTTGAAGTGCGGGTAGAGCAGCTCGCGGGCCTCCTCGTCGGTGTCGGCGACGAAGCCGGGGGAGTGCACCCCGATCGGGAGGTCGGGCTGCTCGAGCTCCTGCAGGGCGCGGCGGTAGAGGTCGGTGTACGGCCCGAAGCGCGCCGGGTCGCCGCCGATGATCGCGAGCATCAGCGGGAAGCCGTACCGGGCGGTGCGCACGACGGACTCGGGGGAGCCGCCGACCCCGATCCAGGTGGGGATCGAGCCGCGCTCGGTGCGCGGGAAGATGCGGGCGCCGCGCAGTGGCGGGCGCAGCTCGCCGGCGTCCCAGGTGACGGTGCCCTCGCCCTGCAGGGCGGCCCAGAGGTCGAGCTTCTCGGCGAAGAGGCGGTCGTAGTCGGCGAGGTCGAGGCCGAAGAGCGGGAAGGACTCGGTGAACGAGCCGCGGCCCAGGGTGACCTCGGCGCGGCCGTGGGAGAGCGCGTCGAGGGTGGCGAAGCGCTCGTAGACGCGCACCGGGTCGTCGGAGCTGAGGACGGTGACGGCGGTGCCGAGCAGGATCCGCTCGGTGCGGGCAGCGACCGCGGCCAGCACCATGTCGGGGGAGGAGACCGCGAAGTCGTCGCGGTGGTGCTCACCGATGCCGATGGCGTCGACGCCGACCTGGTCGGCCAGCTCCGCCTCGGCGACCACGTTGCGGATGACCTGGGGGTACGGCAACGGCTCCCCGGTGGCCTCGTCGACGGTGACGTCGCCGAAGGTGTCGAGCCCGAGCTGGAGCTCAGGCATCGCCGGCCTCACGTGCTGCGGCCTCGACGTCGAAGTCGCGCACCGCGGTGACGACCTGCTCGAGCGCCTGCGCGGGCAGCGCGCCGGCCTGCGAGAAGACCAGGTGGCCCTTCTTGAAGGCCATCAGCGTGGGGATCGAGGTGACCTGCGCGGCGGCGGCCAGCTGCTGCTCCTCCTCGGTGTTGACCGAGCCGAAGACCAGGTCGCTGTGCTGCTCGGAGGCAGCCTCGTAGATCGGGGCGAAGTTGCGGCACGGGCCGCACCACGACGCCCAGAAGTCGACGAACACGATCTCGTTGTCGAGGACGGTGCTCTCGAAGTTGCCGGCGGTCAGGTCGATGGTGGACATGACTGCTCAACGTCCGGGGTCGGTGAGGGATTCCCTCGCGAGGTTGAGGTCGACCCCGCCGGAGATGCCCGGGACCGAGCCGGCGTCGTCGTGCTGCCACACGGTCCAGTCCCGGCGCGGCGGGCGGTCGCCGAGGCGTCGTACCCACTGCGGGTGGTCGGCGAGGTCGTCGGCGAACCCGAACCGCTCCTCGAAGTCCGGGTAGAGGTAGACCAGCGTGCGGCGGCCGGTGCGCCGGTCGACGACGTCGAGGAACTCGCGGACCTCGGCCAGCAGGGTCTCCGCGGGCGGCGGGGTGGTGCAGCTGCCGGCCAGCTCCAGGTCGAGTGCGTGCGGGATCGCTGCCGGCTCGTCGCCGACGACGTCGAGGAAGTGCTGCGCCTGCGCGCCGCCGTCGGAGCAGAGCTGGAAGTAGTGGTAGCCGGCGACGTCGATGCCGGCGCGGGTCGCGGCACGGCGGTTCTCCGCGAAGCGGGGGTCGGTGAAGCCGGTGCCCTCGCTGGCCTTGAGGTAGGCGAACGTGATGCCGGCGTCCGCGACCTGCCGCCAGTCGATCGGGCCCTGGTGGTGCGAGGCGTCGATGCCCCGCCGCGGCTCGGGCTCCGGCGTGCGCGTGGCGGACGGGGGTGCGGTCGAGGTCGACCTGTCCGGGGACGGGTCGGGCACCGCCGGGGTGGTCGTCGTACCCGTCGAGGAGTCGGAGGGAGTCGGTGGCGTGGACGTGGGCCCGCCGTTCTTCGCGCCGTCGTCCCCGCAGCCGGCGAGCAGCAGGGCGACGGCCAGCAGGCCGGCCGG